>CAYJMZ010000196.1:0-5808 GCA_964370995.1 uncultured Fimbriimonadaceae bacterium
TGGGATGGTGCACAAGGAGTTGCAGCGTGAACTAGAACTCCATGGGGGATCGCCCGAGTTCCGGGGCGTTGCGGCAACCTTCCTGAGCCGCGAGCTCGAGCGGCCTGCATTTGCTCGGGGGCTCATCGGCGAGGTGCTGGCAGCGCGCGTTACTGTCGCTCAACTGCGTTCCGGTGAGTTGAAGCCCGAGGATGTTTGGATGCTGTCCGCGGGTGGCGAGCAGAGTGAATCAACGCGCATGGGGCCCATTGTCCGCCTGCTCTTTCCCTTGGTAAGTGCCCAGGTCGAAGCCAAATTGCTCCACAGGTATCGACAAGCGTTCGAGCAGCTGAAGTCCCAAAGCGCGAGCCTGGAGTCCCAAATGCGGGTGGGCGAGACGCTGGACAAGGCCTCTGTCGCCGACAAGTCCGTGTCGGGCAGGATCGCAGAGGTGTTTGTACCGGTGTTTGCGCAGGTGGGCGTTGCGATCGTCAAGACAGAGGCAACTCGCCGGTTGTCGCGTGTGGGGCTCGCGCTGTGGACCGTGAAGGCGCAGACCGGGCATTTTCCCCCCAAGTTGCCAAGCCAGCCCTGGGCGCTGGACCCCTACACGAACAAGCCCTTCGTCTACCGGCCGTCCGACAAGTCGTTCAAGTTGTACAGCGTTGGCAGCAATCGGCGCGACGAAGGCGGGGCCCGGGTCGCCCAGACGAGAAGCGACGACGTCCAGTACGCGCCAGTGAAGTGACCCTGGGGACTGATCCCTGATCCCTGATCCCTGATCCCTGATCCCCGATCCCCGATCCCCGACTTTCAGCCTTTGTGCGTGACCGAGACCGCGATCTCGCTCTTGCCGTCGACGGCGCTGACTGTGATCACGATCTCGTCGCCGTTCTTCAGCTTGCCACCGACAATGGCCAATTGAGCGCTGGCGGTTGTCGTCGCTCCCTCGATCTTTCCCTTGTAGAACTCGGCGACCTTTGCGGGCGCGTCGTTGGTCGAGCGCACGGACATCAACGTCTTCTTGCCATCCCCGTCGACTTTCATGTCGCGGCCGGCAACCGGCCCGCTACCGGGGTAGAAGGGAACCCCCAGTTCGGGCTCCGACACGGAAGATGTTCCCATGGAGAACTTCTCGCCCTTCTCGTTGGTGCCGGTGAAGCCGTCCTTGGACACGTTGAGCTCGGAGCCGTCAGCCGCCTTCGAAGTCCAGTTTTCGCCGTCGGTCTTGACGTCCACTCGGCCGCCCTTGCCGTCGTCCACGGTCATGTTGCCGCTCGTGTCGGCGGTGACCTTCTCGCCGTTAGGGCCGGTCGCGACCGTCGTTTTGGAGCCGCAACCCCACGCTGTAGCCAGCAGGAGGCACCCTATGAGCACACGCATCGTCTTCATGCGCGCATATTACTGCCCCCGTCCAGAGAAATACTCTCCACCGCGCGCTTTCTCATGCCTCCGCAGCCCCGCTGTGGAGGCTTTCGTTTCGGCTGGAAGGTGATGCAATCCCCAGCGGGGCTGTGGAGGCCTGTGTCTACAATCCGTTCTCTGAGATTTTCCAGGCAAGCGTTGCCATGGCCAGGGCCCCCATTTGCAGTTCGCGGGGATTGACCTTGTCGAGCGTGTCGTTGCGCGAGTGGTGGTAGTCGAAGTAGCGCTGGTTGTCCGGCGTCAGGCCGAACAGCGCCGCCCCCAGCGGCCCCAGGGGAGCAACGTCTGCGCCACCGCCGCCGCCCAGGTTGAAACGCTCGATGCCGAGCGGCGCCAAGTCGGGCAACCAGCTTCGGAGTTTGGCGTCCTGGCCCACCTTGATCGACGTGCCGAAGCTGCGTGGCATGAATCCGCCGGCGTCGGATTCGATCGCAGCCAGATGTTTCTCACCGGCCATCTTGACCCCGAACGCATACGCCTCCGCGCCGGTGCCTCGCTGCTCCTCGTCCATGAACAGCACCACGCGCACCGTGCGCTTTGGGCGTCCAACGGCCTCCTTGATGAGGCGGAGGGCGTCCACAGCCTGCACGCAGCCCGCGCCGTCGTCGTGCGCGCCCACCCCGAGGTCCCACGAGTCGAGGTGTCCGCCCATCACGATGACCTCCCCGGGGAACTCGGTGCCGGCGATTTCGCCCACGACGTTGGCCGAGGGGGCGTCGGGCAGCCACTCGCACGACAGCTGCAACGTCACGCGGGTGGGGCGCGTGTGGACGGCCTTGCTGAGCCGGTTGGCCGCCACGAGGCTCAGCGCGGCGGCCGGAATGCGCGGCGTGCCGGGCACGTACCGCATGGTCCCGGTATGCGGCTCGTCGTCCAAGGAGAGCGTCATCGAGCGCACGAGCACCGCGACGGCCCCGAACGGCGACACCGTTGACGCCCCGTTGACCCTCTGGCCGACCGCGCCGCCGTACATGGGGAACGTGCTTGCGAGCTTGGCATCGAACGCGCCGTTGAAGAACACGATCTTGCCCTTCGCGCGGTCACCCAATTTCGCCGCCTCGGCCAGCGAGCCCACCTCGACCACTTCGGCCGTGATTCCGCCCTCCGGCGTTGGGTCGCTGCCACCCAAGGCCGCGACGCTCAGCGCGCCGCCACCGTCTCCGAGGAGCGTTGCGGACTCCTTGTCACCACGTACCCAATGCGGCACGCGGCACGGCACCAGGCGCACGTTCTCGAACCCGAGCCGCCGCATGGTGGCCTCGCTCCAAGCTACTGCCTTTGCCGCGCCTTCTGAACCGCTGAGGCGACTTCCCCCGGCGGTCAGTTCCCGGAGCATCTCAAAGGCGTACAAATCGGTGAGCCCCCGCTCGCGCATCGCCAGGATGGGGTCGGCGACCGGTGCGGGAGTGAGGAGGGCGATTGCGGCGATGAAGGTGGGAGTCAGCATGAAGCCAGTATGCCTCGCGGCACGACCACCGGAGACGGACCCCTCACCCCCTCTCCCAGAGGTGTCAAAGTTGGCGGGGAGTGGCCGGGCGTACGGCCAGCGTCCCCCTCTCCCCGATCGCGGACTCCGGGGCGAGGGGGACACTTGCGGCACCGTCTGGCCACCCCTCCCGCATAAATCTCGCCCATCTTAACACCTATGCCGCAACCCCTCTCCCCGCGGGGCCGGGGCGAGGGCCGGAGTCTGATCCCCGGTTCCCGGTTCCCGATCCCGCTATACTTTCCAAACATGAACGCCGAGCCAGACGTTGCCGTGGACGTTGGAGCAGATGCTCAGGGCCATGCGAAGCAGAACCCGTGGTCCTACGTTCCGGTGCTCTACTTCCTGCAGGGCGTGCCCGTGATGATCATCCAGGGCATGGCTGGGACCATGTACACGAAGATGGGCATCACGCTGGGGGCGCTCGGGCTTTGGACGAGCTTGATCAAACTCCCGTGGATGCTGAAGCCCCTGTGGGCGCCGCTGGTGGAGGTCACCTCAACCAAGCGGCGTTGGATCGTCTGGATGCAGGCTCTCATTGCGCTGTCTCTTGTCGGCGCCGCATTCACCATCACCCAGTCGTGGTTCTTCGCGGCCAGCCTTTCGGTGTTCTTTGTGACCGCGTTTCTGTCCTCGACCCACGATATTGCGGCCGACGGCTTCTACCTTCTCGCGCTCGACAGATCGCGCCAGGCTTTCTTCGTGGGGATCCGTTCGGCGGCGTTTCGACTCGGCACGCTGTTCGCGACGTTCTTCCTCGTGTTCATCGCGGGCGACGTCGAGGAGCGGACCGGCAATATCCCGTACTCATGGTTCATCGCCCTCCTGGTCGGGGCGGGCGTGTACGGGGTGTTTGCCCTGGTGAACGCGTTCGCAATGCCTCACCCTCCGGCCGACCTGCCCGGCTCCGAGCGCGCCCTCGGGGACAAGGTGCCGGTCGTCGAGGCGTTCGTGTCGTTCTTCAAGCAAGAGCGGATCCTCGCCGTGCTCGTGTTCATCTTGTTCTTCCGATTTGGCGAGTCGATGATCTCCACCATGGGCGCCCCGTTCCTGCTCAAACCGATCGCAGAGGGGGGCATGGGCCTCTCGACCAAGGCCCAAGGGGCGATTGGTGGGGCCGTGGGGGTCGTGGCGCTGGTGGCCGGGGGCCTCCTGGGCGGCTGGCTGATCTCCAAGAAGGGGATCAAGCGGTGCGTGTGGCCGATGGTGCTCGCGCTGAACGTCCCAAACCTTGCCTACATCTGGCTCGCGATGACCCGGCCCGCCTCGCACGTCGACGCGGCCCTTGCGTCCGCCCCCGCCAACATGGGCGTGTTCTCGGGCGAGTGGTTTTCGTACGTCGGCACCGTGTTCTCTTCGGCGTTCACCGACCCCGTGGGACTCGTGATCGCCCTCGACCAGTTCGGCTACGGCTTCGGCCTGGCGGCGTATCTCGTGTATCTGATGTTCGTGTCCCAAGGCTCGAAGTACCCGACCGCGAACTACGCCGTGGCCACCGGCTTGATGGCGCTCGGCGCAATGCTCGCCGGATCGATCAGCGGGTTCCTCGCACACGCCATGGCCGTCGCGCATCCCGGCAACGGCTTCCTCTACTTCTTCGCGTGGGTGATGGCGTTCACCGTGCCTGGGATGCTCGTGCTGTTCTTCATTCCGATGGACAAGGACGATATCAAGGAGGCGGTGATCGACCTTGATTGACCTCCCCGCCGCAGACGCCGTTCTCGAGGCAGCCATCGCCGACGGCGCGTTTCCGGGCGCCTGCTACGCGGTGGGCTGTAAGGGCGAGGTTTCGTACAAGGCCTTTGGGCGGTTCATGTACTGCCCCGAGAGCGAACATGTACGGATCGACACGATCTGGGACCTCGCCTCGGTGTCCAAAGTGTTCGCCACCACCACCGCAGCAATGATGCTCCTGGACGAAGGCAAACTTGACTTGGACCGACCCGTGTCCAAAGACATCCCCGCCTTTGGGGACAGTGGCAAGGAGAAACTCACGCCGCGCAACCTGTTGGTGCACGACTCGGGGCTGGCGGCGTTCCACGGGTACCAGTTGCGGTTCACACGCGCCGAGGACGCCGTGGCGGCGATCTACGCGGAGCCGTTGACGTATCCCACCGGCACCAAGACCGTGTACAGCGACCTCGGCATCATCGCGCTGGCCAACCTGATCTCAAAACTCGCGGGCAAGCCCTTCGACGCCTTCGTGAAGGATCGCCTGTTCGACCCTCTGGGGCTGGTGGATACCTTGTACAACCCCGACGCCGCTCGACGGGCGCGGTGTGCCCCGACCGAGACCGTTGAGCCCTGGCGGCTCGAACTGCGCAAGCTGCGGGGGCTGGACCGCGTGAACGCCGCCTGCCCGCACCCCGATGCGGCGACCACCATCCAAGGCGAGGTCCACGACCCCAACGCGATGCTTCTTGGAGGCGTCGCGGGTCACGCCGGGCTTTTCTCAACTGCGCCGGACATCGCCAAGTTTCTCGCGATGATGCTCGCCGGCGGCCAGAAACTGGTGAAGGCGGAGACCGTGGCGCTGTTCACCAAACCGCAGTCCGACGCGAGCACGCGCGGTTTGGGTTGGGACACGCGCTCGGAGACCGGCTCGTCGTCAGGCTCGAAGTTCTCGATGCGCTCGTTCGGGCACACGGGTTACACCGGCACCTCGGTGTGGTGCGACCCGGAGCGGCAGCTGTTCGTTGCGCTTCTCACCAACCGCGTGCACCCCAGCAGTGAGAACCTGAAGATCGCCGCCGTGCGCCCGAAGTTCCATGACGCGGTGGCAGAGGGGATTTGATTCGTCGTTGGTCGTTTGTCGTTGGTCGTTTGTCGTTTGTCGTTGGTCGTTGGTCGTTCGGAGGGATGACGCGCGCATACAACGCGTTGGACCGGGGCCGATCCGGATCCGAACGACAAACGAC
>CAYJMZ010000197.1:0-5802 GCA_964370995.1 uncultured Fimbriimonadaceae bacterium
TGGCCGTATCGATGTGGTCGTGAACAACGCGGGCGTGTACCTTCCGCTGGAATTCGTGGAAGCCGGCGATGCGGTGTTTGAGGCCAATCAGCACAGGACGTTTGCGGTGAACTTCCAAGCGCCTCTTGAACTGACGCGCGCGGCCTGTCGCCATTTCGCCGGCGTCGGGGGAGGCAAGGTGCTCAACGTCGCGAGCCGCGTGGGTTTCAAGGGCGAGGCGGGCGCGGCGCTGTATGCCGCCTCGAAGGCCGCGCTGATCAGCCTGACGCGCTCCTTGGCCGTTGAACTCGCACCCAAGAACATCCAACTGTTCGGGATCGCCCCGGGGTGGGTGGACACCGCGATGACGCGCCACGGGATGGACGACCGCCTGTCGACGATTCTGGACACGATTCCGCTGGGCCGAATGGGCACGCCCGAAGACTGCGGTGCGACTGCCAACTTCCTACTGAGCGAAGAGGCTGCCTATTTGAGCGGCGTGGTCATCGATATCAATGGGGCGAGCTATTTCCACTAACCGGTCCCGCGAACGCTGTGGCCGCGGTGAGCCGTCGGAAGCAGTGCAATGATCTGCGCCCTCCTCTGTGCCGGAGCCCTCGCGGCACCAACCCTCCAAGATCCACCTCGGCTTCGGTCGATCCTGCCCAACGGGTCGGTCGCGCTGGCAGAGAGGGTGGCCTCGGGCGACGAACTCGTGGTGACCCTCGTCGCCTCGACGCGCGGCATCCCCGAGGGGCCCTCCGAGCACGGGCGTCGCCACCTCTTGGAGCACCTGCTCGCCAAGGGCGCAGGAACCGACTTTGATTCGCGCCTGGAGAGCAAGGGCATGTTCCTCACGGCCTCCACCGGGCGTGACAGCATGGAGTTCACCGTGCGCGGGCCCGCCGACACGCTGGACGACGCCCTTGCCGCGCTGGCCGAGGTGGTGTCCGCCCGTCGGTTCGACGATGGTGAGCTTCGCCGCGAGGTGGAGATTGTCGGCGAGGAGATAGCGCTGGCCGGCGTCGAGTCCAAGCTGTCCACCGCGGCGTGGAGCCAGGCGTTTGGCACGGGCGGCCTGAATGCGATGGGCTCGATGGACGCTCTGCGGGCGACCAAACCGGGCGATCTCGACCCCATCTTCCGCGAGCTTTTCGGCGCAGAACGGCTCGCGTTGGTTGCGGTGGGTCCCGCCGAGCCCGGGCCCGCGCTCCAGAAGCTCCAGGCGTGGCTCGCCCCGCGCACGAAGGGGCCCGCGGCAAACGCCCCCGGGCGCCCGGCGGGGATTCCCGGCCGTGTCGAGGTGATTGGTATCGTCGGGGAAGCGCGTTCGGCAATCGTTCAGGGCGCGATGAGTCCGCGGACGTCCTGGGCCTTGGCCGTGGGGTTCGCGATCGCCACTGGCTTTGAGGATTCGTTTGTCGTGTACACCCCGAGTGCCGGCCATGGGTTGATCACGATCGGCCGGACCGACTCCAACAGCGGCCTCGGCACGTCGATCGACGAGATGAGCCCCGCGGAGGTGGACGCGCTGTTTCCGCTGGGAGTGCTGCTCGCGGGTTTGTGGGTCGGCGGCCAGACCAGCGACATCGAGTCCATCGCGTTGTCGCGTGGCCAACTTCTGGCACAGGCGGCGAGTCTGCGGCCTGAAACGTACTTGGAGAACCTGGAGGCGATGACTCTGGCGAACTTCCGCGAGGGGTTCGCGATGTTTCGGCGCGCGCGGTGCGTGGTCACCGTCGGGGTGGGCCGATGATCTGCACCCTGGCGGTAGTTGCGGCGCTTCAGTCGGTTCACATTGTCGAGGCGGTCATGCCGGGCGAGCGCTTTGTGTGCGTGCAGGCCGTGGCGCTCCTGCCACCCGTTGGGCCGAGGACGCGGGCGGCGCTCGAGGTGCTCGCCGAGTGCATCGCCGAAGGCACCCGCGAGTACACGCCGGGGCAGTTACTGCTCTACGCGCTTCAGGGCGGCGATCGCATCCGCTGCTCGGTGTCCAGCGACTCGATACAGGTCAAGGTGACCCTGCCCGCCGGCCAACTCGCCAACGCCGCGGCGCTTTTGGAGTCGGTGCTGCGGCGGCCGACGCTCAACCCCGACCTTCTGGCCCGCGTGGCTCAGGCGAAGCCGTTCGTGACCCAGGACCCATGGGACCTTGCGCTTCACGACTACGCGCCGGACTTCGGGAAGTTGCAGCCGGGCGACGTCGAGGAGGTGCGCCGGCGCGTGTTCCAGCCGAGCCGCGTGTGGATCGCCGCCGCCGGAGGATTCAAGCCCGGCGAGGCCAGGGAAGCCCTCGCGAAGCGCTTTGGCGAGTGGACCGACGACGCAATGCCCCGCCCCTTCGTGGACGGCGTGCCCGTGGCGCCATCTGCGGGCTTGGGAGGCGTTGCGGTCCACACGCTGGTGGCGCCCACGGTGCCCAGCCGTGATGTGGCTCTGCCGCAGACCCTGCTTGCGATCTACGCGCTGGGGGCGGGCAAGGGGTCGTCGATGCACCGCGTCGTGCGCGAAAAACTGGGTTTGTCGTACCGGCAGGAAGCGCTACTGCGGGGCATGCCTGAAGGTTTCTCCCCCCGGTTTCTGTTTGCTCGGACGGGGCATGAGGGGGAGGGGGACCTCTTGGAGAAGGTCCGCGCCGCCCTGCTCGACGACGTGAAGGCGTGGGGCGAGCGCGATCGAGTCCGAGCGCTCGGCGTCGCCAAAGGGGTTCTCGCGGGTCGCCTACCCCTCGATCCCCTCTCGATCGGCGAATCCGGCCCAGCCCCCCCAGGCGTCGAGGGCCGCGCGTTTCTCGCAGCGTACTGGCCCATGAAGACTGGCGCTCCCTACGACCCTGCCCGTCTGACCGCCCTGATGTCCTCCGTGCGCCTGGTAGACCTGAAAGAGGACGCAACAACCATGCTAACCAAAGCCAAGTAGCACAGGCACCCTTGCCTGTGTGTCCGGGGCGGTACGATGGAATCAGGAGGGCTTTCCCATGAGGCGATGGCTCCGGGTTACGTTGTTTGCAGGGCTGGGTGTGGCGTTCACTTGCGCCGCGCAAGACACGCAGTCCCCCTACCCCGTGCTCGTCACGGCCGCAACCCGCGCCGATTCCAAGGCGTTGGCTGAGCTGCAAAAGCCCGGCGTCGTGCTGTTCTCCGACGGCTTCGACTCGGAGGCCTCGTTCAAATCCTACTACGAGGTCGGCGGGCTGAAGGAGGGGCGGGCGAAGATCGTCGCGGACCCGGCGATCGTCCGCGGCGGCAAGGGCGCGCTGCAGTTGACCGCCGCCTCGAACAGTGGCAACTCCTCCGGCGCGAGCGTGTACTACTGGTTCGGTCCCGACGGCCACGACCGTGTGCACATCCGCTACTCCATCAAATTCGCCGCCGACTACGACCAGGGAAACCTCAACCACACCGGCGGCGGGCTGGCTGCCGTCGCGGCGGCCGACAAGTGGCGGGCCATGGGCGGGGCCGGCATCAAACCCAAGGGCGACGACCACTTCAACAGCCGCGTCGAAGGGTGGCGCGACTGGGGCCGATTCGCACCCCCGGGCTACCTGTTCTGCTACAGCTATTGGATGGACATGCGGATCGATAAGGACGGCAACTACTGGGGCAACATGCTCGGGCCGGTGGACGCGGAGCGATTCGTCCCCGAGCGTGGGCGCTGGTATTGCGTGGAACTGATGGTGAAGGCCAACACGGTGGGCAAAGCCGATGGCGAACTGGCGGCGTGGATCGATGGGAAGCTCGCCCTGCACTACAACGGCTTTCGCTGGAGAAGCACGGACGCGGTCAAGTTGAAGCGCGCGAGCCTGGCGGTGTATGTCCACGAGGCAAGAAAGGACAACACGGTCTGGTACGACGACTTCGTGGTCTCCACGGGCTACATCGGGCCGGTGAAACGCACCTGAATTCGTCCCCCCATTCCGCCTCATGCCTCGGTAGCTTCAGCTGTCGAGGCTAGAACATCGAATCTCGGGCGGTAGTCGGGCCAAATAGCCTCGACAGCTGAACCTGCCGAGGCATGAGGGGGTAGGGGTTAGTGGTTCGTCAACGTTCGGTCTTAGGGTAGAGGCCTCGGCGGGGCTTCGGGTGTTTTGGAGTCCAGACGGCTGGGCTCTTGCCAGCGCGGGTCTCGGCGGCACAGGGGCAGGAAATCGCACGAGGCGCACAGGCGCTTGGGCCGGGGCTCCGGGTCTTGGGCGGGATCGAGAATTTGCTCGGCGAGGGCGTTGAGGTCCGCGGCGAAGCGGGCGAGGGTGGCCGCGTCGAAGGTGGCGCTTACCCGGACCCCCGAGCGCAGGCCCACCAGGGTGGCGCGGAGGGGGGCTCCCGGGTAACGCGCCTCGAGCAGCAGCGCATAGCACGCCAGGGGCACGCTGTTGGCCGCGTCGACGTCCTGGAGGTTTGAGCCACCGGTCTTGTAGTCCACGATTTCGAGCCCGCCGTCCGGTGCCTGATCGACGCGGTCCAGGCGTCCTACGAGCACGAACGCCCCCATGTCGCGCTTCAGCGTGCGCTCGACGAACAGGGTTTGCGCAGTGGCGGGAGTGCGTTGGACCTCGTCGATGTAAACCTCGAGGATCTCCTTTCCTTCGCCAAACGCCTCGGCCATCTCCTCCGCGCTCGTGTACCCGGCGTCGAGCCAATTCTCCTCGTAGGAGGCGAGCACCGCGTCGAGGGAGTCCACGGCCCCCCGCTCGTGGAAGGTCTGGAGCACGTGGTGCAGGGTGGCGCCGAACGAGTAGGTGGCGCGGGCGCGCACGTACCAGCGCCCTTTGGGGTCCAGGTAGGTCCACCGGTAGCGCACCGGGCAAGCCAGGTACGTGGTGATCTTGCTTGGGCTGAGCGTAGGCTTGGGCATCCTCGAAGGCATCGTACTCCGTTCGGCGGGGTGGGAGTGGGCGCCTCCTGGCGGGTACCCTTTCGGCCGATGAAGATCCGATTGGGGCACAGCCCGGACAGCGACGACGCGTTCATGTTTTGGGGGTTGGCCTCGGGTGCGGTGAAGTCCGACTACGCCTTCGAGCACATCTTGAGGGACATCCAGACCCTGAACGAATGGGCGATGGAGGGGCGGCTCGAGTCGAGCGCCGTGTCCGTGCACGCGTTTGCCCACATCGCGCAGAGGTACGCGCTCTTGCGCCACGGAGGCAGCTTTGGCGAGGACTACGGGCCCATGGTGGTTGCGCTGGACGGCGTGCAGATCGAAGAGAACACGCTGATCGCGGTGCCCGGCTTGCTTACCAGCGCCTATCTTGAGTTGTGCCTGTGGTTCGCGGAGAAGTTCGGGGTCGGCAAGAGGCCGCGCATCGAGGTTATGCCGTTCGATGCCGTCATGCCGGCCGTCAAGGAGGGCAAGGTGCCTGCCGGCCTGATCATCCACGAGGGGCAGCTGACCTGTCGCGAAGAGGGTCTAGTGGTGCTGCTCGACCTGGGCAAATGGTGGAAGGCCGAGACGGGGCTCCCATTGCCCCTAGGTGTCAACGTGGTGCGCAAGGACCTTGGCGAGGACGCAGTGCGCGAGGTAAGCCGGTGCATGCGCGAAAGCATCTCGGCCGGGCTGGCCAACCGCAAGGAGGCCCTCGCGTACGCGTTGCAGTTCGCGCGCGGCATGGACCCAGCCACCAGCGACGAGTTTGTGGGCATGTACGTCAACGGGCGAACGCTGGACATGGGAGACGAGGGTGTGGCGGCCATTCGCCTGCTGCTGAAGCGCGGCGCCGAAGCGGGGCTTCTGCCCGTGGTCGACGTCGACGTTGTGGACTGAGGGGGGACAGGGGACTGGAATTCATGCCTCCGCATCCCCGCCCCATTTGGGAGTGCGCGAGCT
>CAYJMZ010000198.1:0-5766 GCA_964370995.1 uncultured Fimbriimonadaceae bacterium
GCCCGGTTCTTGCCAGGGGGTGACATCGACCCAAGCTCCCTCTTGACCGGCCCGGAGATCGGGCGCCTGTTCGATGGGCTCAAGGCGAAGGGGGTCACGAACGTGACGCTCTCGTTCGACAGTTGCCATTCGGGCAGCGTGACGCGTGGCGCCTGCCGTGCGCGGGGGGTCGCCAATCCTGCGGCCGAGCGCGTGCTTGCGGGGCAGGCTGCCAGCCCCATGCCCGTCGAGGATATCAGTCAGGAACCTGGTTTCAAGGGAATGGTGTGCCTCTCAGCCGCGCGCGCGGACCAGAAGGCCTGGGAGAACTCGAAGGGAGGCTTCATGACCCAGGCGCTGGTGGATGCGCTGAACTCGAACCGGCCGGGCGGGACCTACGCCACCCTGTTTCGACACCTCCAAGTGCGGATGGCGGCCTCCGAGATCCCCAACAGGCAAGACCCTCAGATCGAGGGAGATGCGAGCCGTGTCGTGTTTGGGGATACCTATGTGTTCGAGCGGCCCTCCATGCCGGTGTTTCTCGAGTCGGAGGAATTGTGGCTGCGGGCGGGAGCGGTGCTCGGGGTGGAAACGGGCTTCGTCGTCGGCCTCTACAAGCCGTCCACGGAGGATCTGACCGGCAAACCCGACTGGACCGCGACCGTCGAGCGTGCCGGTGCGACCCGATCGCTCCTGCGGTTGAGCCGCGAGTCGCTCAAGACTCTGAAGCGAGGTCTGCTGGATGTAAACGGGGCCAAGGCCGTGATCTCGGATGGCAGCGCAGACGGGCATTTGAGGGTCAACCTCGCCGCGATAGAGGGCAACTCCAGGGCCCCCGCGATCCTTGAGGCGCTGGCCAAGGTCCCGGTGCTCGATCTGGCGCCTCAAGGCGATTACGACGCCGCTGTGATTCCCCCGGGAGGTGCGGGTGGTGCCCCGGCGTGGGAGGTCCAAGACAGTGCCGGGCGGACCCTGGTGAGCGTCTCCGGGTCTGGTGGCGACCCCGAACTGGTGGCCAAGATCGAGCAGGCCTTGCGGGTGCAGGCACGCAAGCGCGCGGTGGCCCGGCTGCGTCCCTCGGAGTCCCCTCGCGTGGCCGTGGAGCTGGAGTTGGTCCGGGCGAAAATGGTCGGGGGCGCCGTTTCCGAATTGGGTGCGGGCTTGCCCCCGGGTGCCGAATTGGACGCGGACGATCGCTTTGCGATCCGTGTCCGCGCGATTGCACCCCCGAAATCACCCATGCCGTACCTGACCTTGCTGTTTGTGGCGCCCGACGCGACGGACAGGGGCCAGCACGTGGGGCAGCTCTGGCCGGTCCCCAGTGCGAGGCTCTCCGAGCTTCGGCGCATCCAGGTGGACGGCCAGTGGAGATATCTGGGCCGCAATCTGGATTTGGTGGACGGTAGGGACCTCAAGCAACTGTTCGCGGCGTATGTGTCCGCGGACGAGGACGGGTTGGGGCCGGAGCTGTTCAAGTTGATCGCGACCGACGAGGTCGTGGATTTCAGCTCGGTCGTGGATTCGCGCGGCGCCCAGTCGCGGCTGGGCCGGCTGCTGCAGTCCTACAACGGGAACGCGCCCATCGCGCGGTCAGGCGGTGAACCGAAGGCGAATCCCTCGGAGTGGTCGATCGCGGAGGCGATTCTGGTGGTCAAGGGCAAGGCAAAGGCCGCTCGTTGATCTCGTTTCCCAGCCGGCGCAGGTCCTCAGCCCCAAAATCGAATACCTGACGCACGGCTAGCCGCCCGGCCCACCCGAGCCGCCACCGCCCTCGCCCGAGCCTCCCGTGCCGCCCGAGCCTGCGGCGCCTTCGCCTCCCGTGCCGCCGCCTTCGCCAGGTTCGCCCCACCCGTAGCCGGGATACGTTTCGACGGTGCCGTCCGAATACACGATCCGCATGTTGCCTTCGACATCCCACGTCACGACGGCGGGGAGGCCGGGGTCAGGTCCTTCGATCCTCCCATAGCCGGAACCGTCCGCGCGGTACGTGTAGCTGAGCCTGTAGCCCAACGAGTCCTCGGACAACGTGTGCCCCGAACCGTCGGCCGAGAATTCGCCGCTGTCGGTGCACCAGCTGCCGTCGGACGCATCCCATCGGCTGTTCCAGATGTAGGCCTGATCGGACCACTCCGAAGTCCCCGTGTCGTGCGATCCGTCCCCGTTGACGTTCTCGTACGTGAGATTGCCGGCGGACTCGGACGTGGTCACACACTCAAACTGGCCGTGTGCGCCCCGGAGGGAGCCCGCGAGAATCTGGTACTGGGTGTGGAAGGTCTGCGGGTAGGTGTTCCAATCTCCAGGCCAGGTCGTTTCCATGCTGCCCGCGGGCAACGTCTTGGCCTCATCCTCGAAGAACAGGCACTGGTACGACGTGGGGGTCTCAACGGTCTGCACCCACAGATCGAGGTAGCCATCGTAGTAGAACTCGGGCCACGGATCGGGGCCTGGAGGCGACCCGCCGCCACCACCACTCGTTCCGCCGTCCCGCGTGCGTCCGATGGAACCCGTCGCAAAGCTGCGAACGAACGCGCCAAGCATCGGAACGCCCGGTGATGCAGGCCCGCCGCCCGCGCCGCCCGTCGTTCCAGGTTCACCCCACGAGCCCAGGAGCCCTGGTGAGCCAAAGCCGCTGAATCCGAGGGACCGCAAGGACAGCTGGTGGATGCCCTGGACCCGATCCCGGGTCTGGCGCGTGGGCCCCGCACCCTGCGTGCCGGCACCCCCGCATCCCGCCAGTGCCACCATCAACGCGACACCCACCAAGGTCGCGATGAACCAGCGAACGATCTTCCACGCTCCGATCATTTTCGTCCTCCGAGGGCATTATAGGCGAAAGTTGCGGCAGAACGGGTGAGGCAAGACCAAGGACCCCGGCGAAGTGGCCTGTCGCCTATATAGTGGCGCGGACGTCCCCGTCTGCGAAAGCCAAGCCACAGCCCCGATGAGACTCCCCAAAACGAACGGGTTGAGCCAATTGCAATGGTCGATTTGGCTGGTCTTCACGCCTCGACATTCCCGATTTCGTTGGGGAGAGCGCACCCCGATTCGCAAACGCGCGATGAAAGCGCCTCCACATCGGGGATGCGGAGGCATGAATGCGCCTCGCTAAAGGCGGGTGGCGGGGGGATCGCGGACGTGGACGTCCGCGCCACTATGCACGTGTCTGCCGCCCCTAACGCTGACCTACGCCGACCTCGGCGCGCAGGCGGGACGCCTCGTGGAGCAGGGCGTCGTTCACCGCCCCGGCCTGGGCGTCCGCTCGGATGCCGACGAGCACGGTGATCGCGTACGCGCAGCCCAACAGCCCAGCTGCCCACGCGGTGGATGCGGACTGCTCGCTTGGGCGGACGCTCGGAATCGTCGGAGCGAGGGCGACGAGGGCTGCGATCCCAGCGACGAGCGCGTTGGGGCCCGAAAGCGTGCCTGCGAAACCGGCCACGCCGCCGATGACGACGCAAGCGATGAGCGTTGCTGCAACGGAAAGGGGAAGCGAAGCGGTGGGGTGCCGCCCCGAAACCAACGCCATCACCACGAGAGTTGCGAGCAGCCATCCGGCCCAACTCCCCCGCTGCGCGAGCACGACCACCACGCACCCGAGCACGCTGAGGATGATCGCGAGCTTGCGGGTCCGAGGGTAGGCGGTCAGAGGCGCCAGCAGGGCGAACAGGGCGAACCCGTTGGCTTGCGGCAAGTCACTGGGAAGCACTCCGAGATCCAGGGCCACGGCAAACAGCCACACGAGGTGCACAAGTCCCCAACGGAGCGGCTCGCCGAACTTCGCCCTCAGGCGGGAAATCCACAGGACGAACGGTAGGGCGAGGAGGGCAACGAGCGCGCAGGCACCCATCAGAGGGTAGGCGGTGTACAGCGCGTTCAACTGGTGCTGGCCGGGGGTGTATCGCTCGGTATGCATCGCCGGCGCCAGGAGCGCGTAGTCGCGGGCGATGCCGACGAGGTCCCCGGCATGCGTTTCGGCCGCCAGGGTCGAGGCCTTTGCCGTGGCCTCACTTGCGTCGATCCGAAGGGCTCGCGCTTCTTCGGGATAGGGGCGGTAGGGCCTGAGGGCATCGGACACGATCACATGGCCGACGTAGGGGTCGAGCAGGGTGTTGCCCTCCCGCATCATCAGGGCCCCGACGCGGCACGCCGCCACACGCACCGTCGGAGAGCCGTCCGCATAAAGACCCCGCAGCGCCATGCGGATCGCGGTTAAGTGCGGCAGCATCACATTTGCCGTCAGCCACGAGCGCAACAGTTGGGAGCGCGGATGTCTGGCCGCCAGTGCCGCCTCCACCATCGCCGGCTCCACCTCCTCGTAGGCGCGGTAGTGCGGCTTGTGCGTCGCGGCCTCGAGGGCTTCCACTGCTTCCTTCATTCTGCCCAGGCCACGCAATGCCACGCTCCGAACCAGGGGGAAGAACGCGTTGTCCGGCTCCAACCGCTCTCCAGCGACGCACGCTTCGACGAGTTGGGTGCGGACCTTGACCCGATCGTCCGTCTGACGAGGTGGGTCGCCAGTCAAGGGCACCATCGCGGGCATGCTGGCGAGGCGCACGAACTGTGCCCACGCGGGCGCGGTACCGAGGCGCTGGCACACGAGGAACAGGGCGTCGAACCGTGCCCAGTACGCACTGGGGTCGTCTCCCCAATTGCGGTCGGTCTGGAGAAGCGCGACCAGACGTTCGTCCGTAGACCGGGGTGTGCCGAGGCTGCGCAGCACGTCCTTGGGCTCGACATGCAGCGGAATCTTGTGCGGCGTCTCCGCTCCCTTGCCATTCGCGTTCCCGATGTACAACGTGGATTGCCGCTCCAGTCGCCAGCCGCCGCTTAGCACCTCGACCTGCGTGGGCACCACCCACCGTGTGTTCGGCAAGGCCACAAGCCCCGCGATAAAGCCTACGACGGCGAATCCGACAAGCTGGGAGCGGGTCATGCCAGGCGCTCCGGGCGGCGGGGTGGGAGCGCCCCCAACTCGACGGGTGCCAGGCGATCTGATTGCGGCATCTGCCTCGAGGCGAGAATGAGGGCGCCGCTTCGGGCCTCTTCCAGGTCCAGCACGGGGGTCCACGTCGCAAGCGCCATGGCTAACGCCAGCCCTAGGAACAGCCCCTCGAACGCCGGGCGGTTTCGGTGGCGCCGGGGCACGGCGAGACTCTGCGGGGCGGCGGCGAGAGCGCAGGACGAGAAGTGCGCGTCCAAAGCGGCGAGGGGATCAGACATCGCCCCACTCCTTGCGAAACGCCTCGCGAGCGGCGTGCAGGCGCGAGCCCACGGTGCCCGAGGGAATCCCCAATGTGTCGGAAAGTTCGGCGTAGCTCAAGCCCTCCATGTGGGCGAGCGCCAGCAACGCCCGGTCCTTCGGGGCGAGGCGGGAGAGCGCGTGTCGGACCGCCACGTCACCCTCCAAGGTGGCCCTCGCACCGGGCCCTTCGCCGAGCTCGACGAGGGGCCGCGCGGCCAGGATGTCGAGGGCGCACCGCACCAGCACACGTCGCAACCAGGCGCGGGGGTCGTCCACCTGGGCCAACCTAGCCCGGCTTCGCGTGGCTCGAAACAGGGCCTCCTGCGCCGCGTCTTCGGCCCCATCCCTTGAGCCGACGATGGCCAGGGCGAGTCGAAACAGCCACGGCCGCTGGGCGACGAGAAGGGCCTCGACATCTGCAGAGGTGCGGAGATCGCTCATCGTTTGCACTTGGGAGGGCAGCGCGCTGTCCATGCTTATGGGTAAAGACTGCCCAGGGGGGAAGTTTCTTCACTCTTTTTGAGATCGGGGATCAGGGATCAGGG
>CAYJMZ010000199.1:0-5716 GCA_964370995.1 uncultured Fimbriimonadaceae bacterium
CGAAGGGTCGCAAGGTGATAGCGAAGGGCCCTGGGGACCGCCTATTTTAACGCGTATGGGGTGACGGGCCGGGGGGAATTGGGGCGGATGAAGGGAATTGAACCCTCGACCTCCTCAGCCACAGTGAGGCGTTCTAGCCACTGAACTACACCCGCCGCGAGGCCCCGATTGTGGCGTTTTGCGGGCTCGGAAGTCAAGTCGGGGGAGAGGATTCGAGGACTGAGGATTCGAGGATTCAAGGTGGGGTGAGTAGCTGCCTGCGCTGACTGGGTCCGGCTCAGTCCTGGCAGGGTGCTGAGAAGGCCGACAATCCCGCGCCATTCCCGTGTCGGGGGTGCTTTCGCCGCGACTTCCCACCTGGCGCACCCTCAAGATGAGCGTGGCACGGTCTCGGAACCGCCCGTATCGAGACCAAGAACCGGTGCCGGCTTCCCTCTTCAGCACCGTGTATAGCTATTGTTCTGAGTCGTTGTTCCTTCAGCACCGGACCGGTCGCGCGCATGAGTCATGCGTCTGCAGCCTTGCTGTGGAGCCTAGCTGGGATCATAGCCAGAGCCCCGCAAAACTACCAGGTTTTCTCTCTCTCTCTCTCTGCGTGTGTTGTACGATGTACCTATGGACCTCAGGCGTTGCACCGCGATCGTGTGCCTGTTCGGGCTGGCGTCCACCGCTCTCGCCCAGTGGTCCCAGCACGGCGTGTGGGTGCCGGGTTTCCAAGAGCCGATGCCCAGGTACTGGACCGGGACGCTGAACCTTGCCCGCGGCACGGCGGTGTCCGAGGGAGGGTGGATTGACGCAGCGAGATTGTACATCAAGGCCGCCGGTGACTCGTGGGGGACTCCAGTCAGGCAGTGGGTCGACGACCCTGATCCGGGCGGGCCGATGAGCATGGGGCTTGATGTCGCGTTCGATTCGACCCACTTCAACGACGGCGACGTCGTGTTCGTCAAGTTCGAGGTGCTGGACTACGTCTGGGGATTCTATCCGCAATGGAAGGACGCGACCGGTTTCGCCGTCGTACACAACAAGTCGTTCGCATACCAGCACAGCGACTTCCTCGCTGAACTCCCCGAATCTGACGGCGCAACCCCTGCGAATAGTGCCTTCGGATATATGAACTACATCGAGACGATACGATCCGCTTCAGGTTGGACTCAGGAAAGGGTAGAGGCCGATTCAAATGACGCAGCAATCCTCTACTTCAACACGCATGGCAACGTCAATACGATCGAAACGGACGTGGGAAGCTACACGTTCAACTCCCAGAACGTCGAGAGTTGGCGGCAGAACATCAACGGCTCCGGGTGGCCACCGTTGAACTCTACGGGCAAGCCGCTTACACAGTACGTGCACATCGACGCATGCCTGTCAGGGTCCGACAACAGTTTTACAACCTGGTTCTGGCCGTATTACCGTCACTACTTCCCCCCATCCGGTCCTGACAACGCCGTCACGAACCAGGCGCTGTTCGGGTACGCAGGTTTGATCTTCTGGGACGACAGGCAGCGCCAGGCGAGCCTCTATTGGCCCATGCTCAAGGCCGGGAGGACGGTCGTGGAGATGCGGGACAACCTGGTTGAGTTTTGCAATGACTACTGGGATATCTACGGAGAGCGGTACATCAGTATTGAACGGCCTACCGGCACTGTGAGCCACGTGGACGAGGCCGGGGACTGTCCGGTTTGGGGCGACTTCTACACAAGGCTCAAAGGGGTCTACACGGGAAATACGACATGGCCGGTCGGCTGGTACAGGGACTTGTGAGGCGGACTATGAGAGCTAGATTGACGCTTCTGATACTTGCGAGCGCGCTGCTCACGGGCACCGCGCCTGCTCAACAGGACCTGATGGAGAAGGCACGACTAGTCCTCACGAACATCGGGCTCGAAGAGGAGTGGGTGCCGGACGAGCTTGCCTCCGAGGAGACGGGCTATGGCGCCGTTCGGATCAAATCCAAGCGGATGACACTCTTCTTTGGCGGGCCAGAGATGCGGTTTCTCTCCTTCATTTGGCACGAGAAGGTCGACGAGTTGCGGGCACGCCGCACGGGCAAGGGTGCGTACTATTCAGAGCCCGGGGACGCAGCGCGCAAAGCGATGGAGTTGGTCCGGTCGCTCGTTCCGGACCCCGAGCGATGGCGACCACTGGAAGAGATCGACCTGAACCACCCGATGGACGGCAAGCAGATGGAGTTCCAGGGCGGAGCGATCACTACCAAGCTGGAGCACTTCGTCGACGGCCTTGTCGCAGTGGGGGACTCGATCTCCGCGACGTTCGACACGATGGACGGCAAGGTCGCCATGCTCTTCGTCGGATTCCGCAGCCAGACGACGTTCACGGACCGCACCAACGTGATGCAGCCTGCGCAAGCGGAGCAGGTCGCGCGAAGCCACGCGGTGCAGTTTCTGCGCAGGACGATGGGCGAGCAGCGCGCCTCGGAGTACACGAACGCATTCTGGCCGCCTGGGCAAACCTCGGTGACGCTGGCCTACGGCCCGACGGGCCGGGGCTTCGACAGCAAGTTCCGAGACTACACGACCAGGAGGCTCGTTCCCCCGGTGTACAAAGTCGATTTCGGCAACGTGCAGTTGTGGATCCACGCCAAGACAGGCGAGTGCCTCGGGGGCTATCGCGACGACCAGATCTCCGATGGTTCGAACCGCAAGACACCATCAGGCGGCTCGACCCCGCCCGCGACGGCGAACGCGTCCGGACGCGGGACAGGCTCAAGCGACGATCTGAATGAGCCAGAGGCCAGTTCTGGAAGTCCGTTCGCGCTCGTGCTGTCGAGTGTGCTAGGCGTCGCAGTGATCGGAGTTGGCGTCGCACTGTACTTGAGATACTCTCGTTAACCGGGAGCCTGTCGAGGGCACAGAGCCAATCAAGCGTGTTCATGCCGCTGGCCAGGGTAAACACCAGCGGTGGTTCGCGTTTGCTTGGGATTGGGCTCGAACTTGGGCGATCGCCTGGGTGCGATGCAGCGGGCCGTCGATGCGCTGGGGGAGGTGGTTCGCCTCGACGCGGCGAGCGCGGTGTACGAGACCGAGCCGATGTATGTTCAAGATCAGCCGGCGTATCTCAACGCGGCGGTCGCGGGCGACACCGACCTGCCTCCCCGCGCGTTGCTCGCCAAGCTCAAGCGCATCGAGGCGAACGTGGGGCGGTTGGAGCGCGCGCGCTACGGACCCCGCGAGATCGATGTGGACCTCGTGCTGTACGGCGCTCTCGCGTACCGCTTCATCGACCGTGGAATCGTGGCGCTCCAGATTCCCCACGCGCGTCTTTCGGAGCGGCGCTTTGTGCTTCAACCGCTGATCGACGTGTGGCCCGACGCGCACGTGCCGGGCATGGGGCCCGCATCGGCGCTGCTTGCGAAGACCGAAGCGAACGTCGACACCGTCTTGAAGGCGAACCATGCCGTTCTTTCGTTACACCGCAATTGATGCGTCGGGCAAACCCGTCGAGGGCACCGTGGAGGCGCGGGGCGTGCACGACGCTGCCAAATCTCTCACGGACCGCGGCTTCCAGGTGCGGCAGGTCGTGCCTTCCACGGTCGCGGCGGCACCGTTTCTGGCGTCGGGAACCGGAGTTACTCAGGCTGGGAGCCTGAGCTACAGGGGGGTGCGCACGCGGGTGGCGGGGGACAAGGACCGGTTCGTGCTGTTCGCTCAGGTGGCGTCGATGCTCCGCGCGGGCGTCAATCCGCACCAGGCGTTCGAAACTCTTTCCAAGCGCACGCGGCAGCCCGGGCTTGAGATGGCGTGCCGCGACGTCGCGAACGGCGCTCGGGAGGGCGCGCCGGTGAGTGCGGTGCTTGCGCGGTACCCGTACCTGTTCCCGCCGCACGTGGTGGGCACGGTGCGCGCGGGCGAAGTCGGGGGTTTCCTCCCCGAGGCGTGCGAGCGAATCTCGGAGCAGGCCGAGTCGAGCCACAAGTTCGGACGCGCGATGTGGATGATGGGTGCCGTCGCGCTCCACGGGCTGCTGGTCATTCCTGGGGCCGTGTTGGCCACCCGCGCGGTGTCGCTTGCCTGGGACAAGATCGACGCCAGCGGGGGCGCCGGCGGTGCAGCAGGCGGGCTGCAGATGATGAAGGCCTCGATGCTGGAGCTGTTGTACTGGCCGATCGGGCCGCTGACTCTCGCCGGGTATTTCCTGGCATGGTTGGGCTGGCTCGGGTGGCGGTCCATGCCGCTGCGGGGCTTGCGCCACAAGCTGGGGCTGCGGTGGGTGGCGTTCGGCCCCCGCGCGAAGCACGAGGGGCTTGCGCAATTCTCCTGGGCGCTCGCGCGGATCTCCACGTCGGGAATCCCGCCGGACTCCGCCTGGGGCCTTGCCCTCGACTGCGTGCCCAACCTCGCCCTGCGCGAGCGCCTGGCCCTGGCGGGTGCGCGTCTGCGCGAAAGCCGGCCCCTGTCCGAAGCGTTCCACGACGATCCGTTGTTCCCCGAGGAGTACGCGCCGATCATGGCCACCGCGGAGATGACCGGCGACATCCCCGGCACCCTGGCAAGGCTCGCGGAGGCCGACAGGAGCGAGTTCGAGACCGCCAGCGGCAAGGCCAAGTGGCGCGCCGGGTGCTGGAGCTACCTGGGCTGCTTCGTGTGCTCGGCGTTCGTGTTCGGGCTGTTCATCTGGATGTGGCTGTACGAACTGCCCAAGAAGATCCTGGACGGCATGGGAGGTTGAGTGACGGGATCGGACGCGTCGAAGCCACTTGCGACGAATCTGGCGTACAATGCGAGCAGGGTGTGTGTGCCCTGCCCCGTTCGGCCCGGTGCGGATTGGGCAATGAAGTGTTTGTTGGAGGAGAATTTTGATCATGAACCGCTTGAGTTGGCTTGTTTCCGCCTCGTTGCTCTGCGCATTCGCCAGTAAGGCTCAATCGCAGGTCTTCGTTGGCCAGATCGACACGTTTCAGGACGGCACGCTCATGGACTGGGCCGGTGGCGACGTCCTGACCAACATTTCTACCGGCGGTCCAGGCGGGGCCGGAGACCGCTACCTCCAGATGGTCTCGCGCGGTGGGATCGGCCCCGGCAGCAGGCTCGGCGCAACCAACGAGGCGCAATGGACCGGAAACTATCTGACGGCCGGCGTGAACCGAATCGACGTGGACCTGCGCAACGAGAGCGCGCAGGACTTGTTCATTCGAATCGTGCTTTACAACACGGACGCCGTTCGCTGGACCTCCACGAACGCCTTCCTTTTGGCGTCTGGCAGCGGATGGACGCACCTGCAGTACTCGATCGCAGAAGCGGATCTCACCGAAGTCATGGGCGCCATGTCCTATGCCGAAACGTTTTCTGCGATCACCCAACTTCAGTTCCGGCATCAAACCGGCGCACCCAACCCTCAGGGAACAGTCATCGCTGCGCAAATGGGCATGGACAACGTCGAAGCGGTTCCTGAGCCGGCAACCCTCCTGGTCCTGTTGACGGGTGGGTTTTCCTTGATCCGGCGAAAGAGGAAGTAGGCAGCCTCGAACAAGGACCCTCGGAGCAGAACCTCCGGGGGTTTTCCGGTTTTTTGGGGACCGCCAAGGCTCGCGCGCCCCGCAAAGTCCACCACATTCCAAGCCGATTGGTCTCGTGCCGAGTGCTGGACCATCGCCCCCATCACCCATCACCCACCACCCCCACAGGCGTTAATATGGGCATTGATTGGGGCTCTCCGGGAACCCTTCCCCCGGAGTCCGCGATCGGGGGGAGGGCAG
>CAYJMZ010000200.1:0-5690 GCA_964370995.1 uncultured Fimbriimonadaceae bacterium
CCCCACGCCCCCCCCCCCCCCCGGCCGCACCCCGGGGCGAGGGGGACACTTGCGGCACCGTCTGGCCACCCCGGGCGCATGAAACCCGCCCAAGTTAACGGCCATGACCCGTTGACACCGCGGCGATCGCCCTCCACAATGGAGGTATGACTTGGTTGCTCGGCTGTGCGGCTCTCGCGTGCGCCCAGGGTGAGATTTCGCCAAACAGGTTGCCCATCGGAACGCCGGGCACGGTTGTTGTGGCACCGGGCGCGATGGTGTCCACGGCAACCGGAGCCGCGATCACCGCGGATGGGGTTGCGGCTGCCGCCGACGGGCACCGCTTCGTCTACCTCGGCGAGAATCACGATCACCCGCTGCACCACAAGATGCAGGCGGCGATCATCGAAGCCCTGGTGCGTCGCGGGCGCAGCGTCGTCGTGGGGTTCGAGATGTTCACGCGGCCCGTTCAGTCATCGCTCAACCCATGGACCCTGGGGTGGTGGGATCGGGACGAGTTCATCGAGCGTTCCGAGTGGAAGACGCAATGGGGCTTCGACTTCGCGCTCTACGAGCCGATCTTCAACGTCGTGCGCGCCAATCGGCTGCCAATGATCGCGCTCAACGTGCCCCGCGACTGGGTGCGTGCGGTGGGCCGCGGCGGGGCAGGCGCCCTCACGGCCGAGCAGAAGGCGCAGGTGCCCCCGATCGACCTGACCGACCGCGGCCACCGGCAGGTGTTCGACGCGCTCATGGGCGGGCATCCCATGACGGGCGCGCAGGGCCAGAACATCTACGCGGGGCAGGTGCTGTGGGATGTGGGCATGGCCGACTCGGCGCTCAAGGCGCTGGCCTCGATGCCGCCTGACAGCAAGCGGGTGTTCGTGGTGGTCGCGGGTTCGGGGCACGTGATGTACGGTTTGGGGATCAACGGGCGCGTCAAACGACGGACCGGCGAGAGCGGAATTACGGTGGTGATGACCTCCAGCGACATTCCGGCGGAGGTCTCCAGGGGCCTTGGGGACTACGTTTACAACGTTCCCGTTGTCAAGAATCCCGGTAACGTGCCAAAATAGAAGCTTGCGGAGGAATTGCAAAGTTTGATTTACGTACATGTGCAGACCAACGAGTCCATCGACTCTGCTCTCAAGCGCTTCAACATGAAGTTGCAGCAGAGCGGGGTCCTGCGGGAATTGAAGGAGCACTCGCACTATGAGAAGCCCAGTGAGAAGCATCGCAGGATGCGTCGCCGGCGTGCTTCTCGCCAGTAGTTGCCCGGCCGGCGCCGCTGGCCGATACCCATGGTCCCAGGATTTGGCGACAGTTCGTCCGTTCCGGCTCCACAAGGCGTTTATGCGTCTTAGAGCTTATGGATCCTGACCGTAGTCCCCGCGTGCACGTGTCCAACCCCACCGGGCGCTCGGTCGCCACAGCGAAGTTGCGCGCGGGCGTGCTTGCGACCTTGCGTCTGCACGGGTGCGTGCGCGGCGACGTGAGCGTGCTGCTGTCCGACGACGCCGGCGTGCGCGAGCTGAACAGGAATCACCGCGGCATCGACGAATCCACGGATGTGCTCAGCTTTCCCGCCGCCGAGATGCCGCACGCGCCCCTTGGCGACGTGGTCATCTCCGTTCCGTACGCGGAGCGGCAAGCCGCATCGCGCGGTGTACCCATCGATGTGGAGATCGCCTACCTCGCGATCCACGGAACCCTTCACTTGCTGGGAATGGACGACGCGTCGGACGCCGAGCGTGACGCGATGATGGCCGCCATGCACCGGGCGGGCCTCGAGGCCGGGTTGCCCGAAGAGCGGGGTTGGAGTTCGGTGTTGCAGGGGGGTGGCGCGTGAGCGTCCAGCGCGAGAGCGACTTCTGGGGGCAGGTCCGCGTCGCCGTCAGTGGGCTCGTCTACACGTTCAAGACCCAGCGCCATATGCGTTTCCACCTCTACGTGGTGTTGGTGGTGACGCTGCTCGGCGTGTTCTTCAACCTCGGCCTGCGCGAGATGTTGGTGCTGCTGTTCACCATCAGCCTCGTGATGGTGGCCGAGATGTTCAACAGCGCGATCGAGGCCACGGTGGACCTCGTGCAGCCCAGCTACCATCCGATGGCGAAGTTTGCGAAGGACATCGCCGCGGGGGCGGTGTTGATCACCACGATCATCGCCCTCGTCGTGGGTTCGCTGATGATCCTTGGGGAGAACCGCTGGGAGCAGATCAAGGTCAGCCTCACCTCGGAGTCGCTGGGCATCGCGGTTCTGCCGCGGATCGTGCTGGGCGTGTTTGTCGTTTTCATCGTCGTTGTGGTTGGCAAGGGGCTTGGCAAGCAGGGCCAGGTTCTCCGGGGAGGACTTGTGAGCGGTCACGCCGCATATGGGTTCTTCTTCGCCTCGTCCGTCGTGTTCCTAACCGACAACCCCGTTGTCTCGGGGCTTGCAATCCTGCTGGCCGCTCTCGTCGCCCAAAGTCGATGGGAGGCCAAGATCCACTCGGTGTTCGAGTTGTCCCTCGGGGCAGCCGCCGGCGTGTTGGTGTCTTTGGCCATGTTCGGCCTGCTCCCCAAGTAGCCCATGGCCAAACGCCCTCCATCACCTTCTGCAGCCCCATCGACCGCCCGTGGGTTGGGTGGCAGGCTGCCGTCCGCCCTTTCCCTCATCGTGATGGCTGTCGCGGCCTTTGCGGCGCTGATCGACCGCAATGCTGAAGGCGTCGCCCTCGCTGCGACGACGCTCGCCCCGCTGGATACGGGCACCACGGTCGCCGCGCTGGCGTGCGTGGTGGCGATCACGGCGCTCAACGCCCTGTTCATCGCCTCGGAGACGGCTCTCGAGGTGCTTCGCCCGGTGCACATCAAGCACGTGCGGGAGTCCTCCCCGGAGCAGGCGGACACCCTTCAGGAACTTGTGGCGGGAAGGCCCAAGTTCGTTGCGGCCACGAATATCGGCAGCCACCTGTGCCGCGCGGCGCTGGTGGTGGTCGGGTTCCTGCTCTCGCCGGGGTTCGCCGTGGCGCTGGATGACCGCTTCGGTTGGGGCACGGCGTACGCGATGCTTCTGATCGGCACGGTGGTGTTGCTGGTGCCCATCGGCTTGTTCAACCTGATCTTCGGCGAGCTCGTGCCCCGGTCGTACGCGCTGCAGCACCCGCACCGCGTGGCATGGAGCCTCCGCCGTTTCGTGCGCGGCGCCTCGGTGGTGTTCGCGGTGCCGTCCGCGCTGGTCACGATGGTGGCGAACCTCGTCACGACCCGGTTCGGCGCCCAGGCGAGCTTTGCGATCGCCAATCAGACGGAGGAGGAGATCAAGACGCTGGTCGAGTCCGCGCAGGAGAGCGGCGAGATGCTCGTCGACGAGAAGGAGATGCTCCACTCGGTGTTCGAGTTCACGGACACGGTCGCGCGCGAGGTGATGACCCCGCGGGTGGACGTCGACGCGGTATCGATCCACACCACGCCCGAGGAGGCCGTACGCCTGATCCGGGAGTCGGGGCACTCGCGGATTCCGATCTTTGAGGAGACAGACGATCAGATTCTCGGGATCATCCACGCCAAGGACCTCTTGATGGCGCTCGAGCAGTCGCGCCAGGTGGAGCTGCGCGCGCTGATGCGCCCGGCGCTGTTCGTGCCGGAGAACAAGAACCTCCACCGGCTCTTGTCCGAAATGCGCTCGAACAGAGCCCAGATGGCGGTGGTGCAGGACGAGTTCGGCGGCACCGCCGGGATCGTGACCATCGAGGACATCGTCGAGGAGCTGGTCGGCGACATCATGGACGAGTACGACGTCGAGGAGGAGGAGATCGCGAGCGTGCCCGGCGGGTACATCGTGGATGGGAAGACCCACATCGACGACGTGAACGATGCGATCGGCTGCTCGCTCGAGAGTGCGGTGTTCGACACGATCGGCGGGTACGTGTTCGGCCTGTTCGGGAGGCAGCCAACCCCGACTGAGCACATCGACTCCGACGGGTACCGGTTCACGGTGGAGGACACCGACGGCCGCCGCATCCGCCGCCTGAGACTCGCCGCTCTGGCCGACATTCCGCAGGCCGAGGTGTAGGGGGGCGTCTTTCGTTTGTCGTTTGTCGTTGGTCGTTCGGAAGGGACCGGATCAGTTCAATTCGCCCGATTCGTCCGAACGACAAACGACAAACGACAAACGACCAACGACAATCACCCCCCATTGATCGCGAGGTGCGTGGCGATGCCGGCCGCGTAGCCCAGGGCGATGGCCCACGTCCAACGCAGGTGCGATCTGAACGTGTACACGCCCCTGGCTTGGCCCATGAGCGCCACTCCGCCCGCGCTGCCAATCGACAGCAGGGAGCCTCCCACGCCGCAGGTGAAGGTGACGAGCAGCCACTGGTTGTGGGACATCTCCGGGTTCATCGACAGCACTGCGAACATGATCGGGATGTTGTCGATCAGCGCGGACAACACGCCCACCAACACGTTCGCGCCCGTTGGGCCGAGTCCCTGATAGATGCCCGTGGACATCAGTTCGAGGTACCCGAGCGTGCCAAGTCCGCCGACGCACAGAATCACGCCGTAGAAGAACATCAGCGTGTCCCATTCGAAGCGCATCAACTGCTTGGACACGTCGAACGTGTCGTGGGGGTCCTCCCGGCTCTCGAAGCCCGCGAGCATCCCCTCGGTGTCGGCTGCCAAGGAGTTCCTCAAGGCATGGCGCATGCGCAGGTACGCGTAGAGTTTGAGCACCCCGAAGCCCGTCATCATCCCGAGTGCGGGCGGGAGTTCGAGCAGCGTGTGGAGCAGCACCGTGCCGGTGATGGTCGACAGAAACAGGGCCACGACGACCAACGCCCCTGGACGAAGTGTGACGGTCGCCGCCTCCGCCGGAGGTTTGCTTGAATCGATCATGAACGACATGATCGTCGCAGGGACCAGCCACGTCACGATCGAGGGCAGCAGCAGCGCGAAGAAGCCCGTAAAGCCGATGATCCCCTTTTGCCACACCATGAGCGTGGTGATGTCGCCAAAGGGGCTGAACGTGCCACCCGCGTTGGCGGCCACCACGATGCTCACGCACGCGGCCGTCACGTATCGGGGGTTGTTCCCGCCGACTGCGATGGCGACGGCGCCCACTACCAGGGTCGTGGTGAGGTTGTCCGCGATCGGCGAAATGACGAACGCGAGGCCGCCGGTGATCCAAAAGAGCGCCCGCAGGCTGAACCCGCGGCCGAGGAGCCAGCACCGGAGGGCATCGAACACCTGGCGCTCCTCCATCGTGTTCACATAGGTGATCGCGGGGAGGAGGAAAAGGAACAACTCGGCAAACCCGAGGACGTTTTGCTGAAGGGCCGCGGCGACCTTCACGCCCTTGTCGTCCGTGCCGACCACCCCCGCCACGAGCACCCAAATGACGCCCGCAGCCAGGATCACCGGGATCGACTTGCGCAGATGCAGCTGCTCTTCGAGTACGACGAACAGGTAAGCGACCGCGAAGATGCCGCACGCGATCAGCGCCAGGGGATGTGTGACCCAAGAACCCCCGGTTTCTGCAAGAAGAGACATCGGCGAGGTGGGAACGTCGGGCATGTCGCGTCGTGGTTCTAGGGTACCTCCCCGGTTGATTCGCCAGTCCCGACGCTACGTAGCCGCGGTTGTCCCGATTGTCGGACCGTTCGGGACACAGGCTGGGAGCCTGTGCTACTTGGCCGCGATCGTCCCGATTGTCGGTCCGCTTCGTAGCACAGG
>CAYJMZ010000201.1:0-5683 GCA_964370995.1 uncultured Fimbriimonadaceae bacterium
GGGTGGCCGGGTTATCGCAGACGTGGACGTCCGCGCCACTATGCGGGAGTCTGGCACGGAACTCCAAGCCCCACGAAACCTCATTGAGCCCTCCACGCTAAGATTGAATGCTGAAGCACCGGCTAGCGTGTCCGCCGCTCAATCCGAGGGGGGTGCCACAATAGGGCATGCCCCTTGGACGCTTCGTGCTGTGCCTCCACTCGCACATGCCGTACGTGCTGTCCCACGGGAAGTCCCCCCACGGCACGGACTGGATCCACGAATCGGCGGCGGAGTGCTACCTCCCGATCCTCCACGCGCTCGACCGGCTGCACAACGAGGGCGTGCACCCGCGCTGGACCATCAACATGACGCCGATTCTCGCGGAGCAGTTGGAGGACCCCGCTTTCAAGTCCGGGTTCATCGAGTACTGCGAGGAGAAGATCGAAGCCGCGGTTTCGGATCAGAAGCGCTTCGCAGGCGAGGGGCCGCTGTGGATGCGGGGTCTTGCCGCGATGTGGCAACGGCACTACACGCAGGCCCTTGTGGAGTTCAAACACCAGTGGGGGCGGTCGATCATCGAGGGGTTCCGGTTCTTCCAGGACGAGGGGGCGATCGAGATGATCACTTCGGCGGCGACGCACGGCTACCTTCCCCTGCTCGGCAACGACACGTCCGTGCGCGCCCAGGTCAGGCTCGGTGTCGATACGTACAAGAAGCACTTTGGGCGTGCGCCCCGCGGCATCTGGCTTCCCGAGTGCGCGTACCGGCCCGCCTACACGTGGTCGTCCCCGGTCGACGGCTCGCCACCCATCGATCGTGCGGGCGTGGACGAGGTGCTGGCCGAAAACGGCATCGAATACTTCTTCACGGACTCCCATATGATCCGCGGAGGCCAGCCTCTGGGCACGTATCAGGAGAAGTTTCCGCAGCTCGCCGAGATGTTCGCGCGCAGCAGCAAATTCTTCACCCCGCCCCCCGAGGCGCGCAGCGAGTACGAGCCGTACCGGCTGCCCAGCGGGGTGTGCGTGTTCGCGCGCGATCCCGAAACCACCGTCAAGGTGTGGTCTGGCGAGCACGGCTATCCCGGCGATCCGGCTTACCTCGAGTTCCACAAACAGCTCTATCCCGGTCGGCTTCGCTACTGGCGGATCAGCGAAGACAAAGCCGACCTGGGCAAGAAGCAGCCGTACGACCCCTGGAACGCGTTTGACCGACTGCCCGGCCACGCGCAGGACATGGTGGACACGCTGAAGTCGGCACTGGCGCATTATCGGGGCTCGACGGGCCGCGAGGGGGTCGTGACCGCGATGTACGACACCGAGCTGTTCGGGCACTGGTGGTTCGAGGGGCCTGAATTCCTGTACGAGCTCGGCAAACGCATCGCCGCGGACCCGGAACTCGCCTCGGTCTCGGCGTCCGATGTGCTCGACGCAACGCCCCCGACGGCCACGATCACGCTGCCCGAGGGGTCCTGGGGCGAGGGGGGCTACCACTACGTGTGGCTCAACGCGGACAACCACTGGACCTGGGAGTTGCTGTACCCCGCTCAGGAGCGCATGCCCAAGCTGTCCGAGGCGTGCGCAGTCGGCCCCGCGCGCGAAATCGTGGCCCAGGCCGCGCGTGAACTGCTGCTCGCGGAGGCTTCGGACTGGCAGTTCTTGATCTCCACGTTCTCCGCGAAGGACTACGCCGAGGTGCGGTTTCAAGATCACATCGATCGCTTCCACCGCTTGGCCGACCTCGCCGAATCCGTTCATGGCGGCGGGGAACTGTCCACCGCCGATGCGGCGTTCGTTCTGGAGTGCCGCACGAAGGATTCGCCGTTCAGCGAACTGCTGCCCGAGCTTTGGACGTCGGAAGGTACAGCCAGCCCCGCAATGGTCTAGGATTCCAGGAGAACTGTGAAAAACGCCACCCTGTTGATCGCCCTCGCCGCCCTCGTAGGTGCAGGTTGCTCCCGCAAGGACGCTCCTGCCCCAGAACCTGCGCCTACCCCCGCCCCCGTGGCCCAGGACAATCCGAACCCTCCGAGCACGGCGCCCGAACCGAGCGTCAAAGTGCCCAAGCCGGGGGTTGACACGCCAAAACCGAGCGCTGCCGCCAAACTGGTGGTCCCGCCGATCCCCCCCAAGGGGAAGGAGGGCTGGAGCGCGATCAAACTTTCGCCCACCGACGTGGCCGCAAAGATGGACACCGCGATGACCGGCCTCAAGAACGTTTCGTGCGTCGCCACCATCGTGGGTGCCACGCCGCGCGGCAAGATCATGCCGAACACCACGTTCCCCGCGTACATCAAGAACGCGACAACGTTCCGCCTCAGCTACATGAGGCTGACCGAGGGCGTTCCCTTCACAGGCATGGCCACTGCGGATGGGACCTCTGTGGTGCACCTCAAAGCGGGTGGGATGAGCGCGCCCCGCAAGTTGGGCTCGCCGGGCGCGTGGGACTCCAAGCCGTTGGTGTCCGAATGGCCGGGTTCGTTTGCCGAGCATGTATTCGATGGACTGACGGTCCGAAACGGTCTGTGGGCCGCCTTGGTGAAGGGGTGGTCGAGCGGAACCCGGGGCTACAAACTCACCCTCGAAGAGCGCGTGACCCCCTACAAGGGCCGCAACATCAAGAACTACCGGTATGTCGCCGAGCGCGCCGTGGGGAAGGCGGGAAAGACCGAACAGGTCGAGGTGATCGTCGACGCGCAGATCTTCCTGCCCGTGACCATCCGAACCGTGTCCTACGATGCCCGGGGGAGCGTGACGAAGCTCCAGTGGTCTGGGGACTGGCGCAACAACCAGGTGCTCGATCCGAAGATGTTCCTCATCAAGTCGTAAGCGCCTGGTCGAGGTCCGCGATGAGATCTTCCGCGTCTTCGAGCCCCACGCTGGCGCGCAGGAGGCCGGGCATGATGCCTCGTTGGACGCGCTCGGCTTCGGTCATCCCCGCGTGTGAGAACAGCGGCGGATACGACAGCAGCGATTCGACGCCCCCGAGGCTTGCCCCGATGTGGAACAACCGCGTCCGCTGCGCGCAACGCGATGCACCGTCGCGTCCGCCGTGCACCTCGAACGCCACCACGCCGCCGAAGCGCCCACCCATTTGTCGCGCCGCGAGTTCGTGGCCCGGGTGGTCGGGAAGCCCGGGGTAGTGCACGCTTGCGATCTGGGGGTGCCCCCGCAGGAATTCGGCGACCCGCTGGGCGTTCTCGCAGTGCACCCGCATGCGCGCGGAGAGCGACTTCACGCCACGCAGGGTCAGCCACGACGCGAAGGGCTCGGGCACGCCGCCGGAGAGTTTCAGCTCCTGGAGCACAAAGCCGTGGATCTTGGGGTCGTTCGTCAGCACGGCGCCCCCGGTGACGTCGCTGTGCCCGCCGATGAACTTCGTGGTCGAGTGCACCACGACGTCGACCCCGTAATCGAGGGGCCGCGTGAGCATCGGGGTGGCAAACGTGTTGTCGAACACCGAGAGAACCCCCCGCGCGCGCGCTTTGGCGGCCACGGCGGCGATGTCCGGCACGCGCAGGGTGGGGTTGGTGGGCGCCTCGTAGATCAGCAGCCGGGTGTTGGGCCGAGCCTCGGCATCGACGGACTCGGGATCGAGCGGATCGAAGAAGGACACCTCGACCCCACGCCGGGGCAGCACCTCCTTGCCAATGTTGAACGTGCCGCCGTAGATGTCCGAGGCGATCAGCACGTGCTCGCCGGTGCGCGCGAGGCTCAGAACCGCCGAAATCGCGGCCATTCCGCTGGCGAAGCACACCCCGTGGTCGGCGCCTTCCAGAGCGGCAAGGGTGCGCTCCAGCGCGTCGCGGTTCGGGTTACCGTACCGCGCGTACATGTAGACGGGGTCGTCCTCAAGGTGCTCCCGGTGGTAGGTGGAGGACTGGTAGATGGGCTGCACCGCGGCGCCGTGGGCATCCGCCAGGGCGTCGACGGTGTGGATGGCGGCGGTCGCAATTCGCATGGCGGGAGAATACTTGGGGGAGTGGCGGGGCGCATCCGGTATAGGTCCTATAGGCCCTATAGGACCTATACTTCCGATAGCCGGGCGGGTTGCCCCGATTCCAGCGACTCCACGATGGCACGCATGGTGGCCACGGTGGCAAGGCCTTCGTCCAGATCGGGGCTGTTGGGCTCGCCGGACAGAAGCTTGGACGCGAAGAAGTCCGTGTAGTTGCAGAACTCGCCGTAATGCATGCCCTTGAGTTCGTGGCGGTAGTAGTAGCCCGCCATCGCGTGCTCGAACTCCTCCTCGATCTCGACGCCGGCCGCGTCGTGCCGGGTGAACCGCAGGTCGGGGTACCGCGCCAGCGAGGAGCCGCCCGCGCCCATGAGGAAGCACTCGACGATCGACCGTGCTTTTGGCAATTCGGTGATGCCGTAGTTGCCGAACACGCGTCCGATGGCCCCGCTCTCGGCCACGAGGTTCACGCAGATGGCGTCGGGGTGCTTGATGCCGTAGGACGCGCCAAGCCGGGTGACTCTGCCGATCGCGTGGACCTCCCGGATCGGCCCGAGGTACCAGCGCACGAGGTCAACGGGGTGGCTCAGTCCGAGGTACGCCCAGTGCGTGTCGGTCGCCACCCACGGGCTCTTGTCGTAGTACCAGTCCATCCGGTGGCTGTAGTGCGCGTCCACGACCTCGACCTCGCCGATCTCGCCCGCCTCATAACACTCCCTTTGCCGCTGGAACGGCTCGTAGAACCGGGTGGATTGACCGACCTGCAGGCGCTTCCCAGCCTTGCGCGCCGCGACAAGCAGGCGGGTGCCATCATCGGGGGTGTTGATCAACGGTTTCGTGCAGATCACGTGTTTTCCGGCCTCGAACGCGGCCTCGATGTGGTCGGCGTGTTGCGAGTCGGGGGTGTAGATCGCCACGATCTGCACGTCCTCGCGGGCGAGCATCGCGGCGTAGTCGGGGGTGACAAACAGGCCGGGACACGCCGCCAGCGCCGCATTCCTCTTGTCCTCCGACAGGTCGCACCCCGCCACCGCGCGGCACAAACCCGACGCCCGCAACGCCACCAGCATCGTGTGCCCCTCGTGCAGCCCCAGCACGCCCACACCAAGCCGTTGCTCTGCCGGAAGGGTCCCATACGAGCGTCGGTGGCCGATGGTGGGACGTCCGGTCGGCTGCGTGTCGGGGTGCGAATTCTCCACGGTTCGACGCTACCCGGTTAAATTCCGAAGCCGCTAACCGGGCGGCCAATTCAATTTGCGGCCGCCGAGGAGGTGGGCGTGGAGGTGGGGCACGCTTTGGCCCGCGCTTTCACCTTGGTTGATGACCACCCGGTAGCCGTCGTCTAGCCCGAGCTTCTCGGCGATGGTCTTGGCGGCGTTGAGCAGGTGCATGTGGTCGCCGGAGTCGGGCAGGGCGGCCAAACCGGGAATCTCAGTGCGCGTGACGATCACGATGTGCACGGGTGCCACCGGGGTGATGTCGAGGAACGCCACCACGTGCTCGTCCTCGTAGACGATCGTGGCAGGGATCTCTTTCTGGATGATGCGGGTAAAGAGCGTTGGCATGGGGTTACCTGGGGGAAGGACTCGAGGATTGAGGATTGAGGATTGAGCCGGACGTGCTTTCCGAACAGCGTACCACTCTTCCAATTGAATAGTGTATGATACAGTATATATTCCCTTTTGGGAGTGCGCGCGGGTGGTGGTGGGCGGCAGGCGCCATGCGCTGGGCGGCACCTTCTTCG
>CAYJMZ010000202.1:0-5654 GCA_964370995.1 uncultured Fimbriimonadaceae bacterium
TCGGCGAAAGCACCCCCGACACGAGGGTGGCACGGTTGCGTCGGCCTTCTTCAGCCCCCTGCTAGCTCCGGTCACCTGGCACTTCTCCCCAAGCGCTCTCGCTGGCAGCGAACTTCCAGTCGTTGCCGAAGAACCCCGTGCCACGCACGCCGGCGTTGCCTTTCAGGGCCGCGTCGGCGCCGATGATGGTCCAGTCGGGGTACGCGACGCCGCTCACGAAGTAGGGCAGGCGGTCGGCCAACTTCGACCCGCCTCGTCCCGTGCACCCCACGACACCGACCAAGGCCTTGGCGTCACCTGAGCGCGGGTACACGAGCACAACCGCGAGGTCCGTCCCGGTGAAGGTTCGGTCGCCGACGCGCACAGAGCCTCGGCGCACGTCGATGGGGCATCCGCGCAGTTGGTTCCACGCCGCGTTGGTGTCCGCGTTGCCGTACAAGATCAGGTTACGGCCCCTCATGGGCGTCCGGGCGAGTTGGGAGTCGGTCACGATGTCCACGGCCCCGTTGCCCCGGTACTGGAACGTCTCGGCGTCGTAGCGGGCCTTCGCGGCCATCCACGCGTTCTCCTCGTCGGTCCCGCGGGTGCCGATCAGGAACGCCATCCGGTTCTTGAACGCCTCTTTGAAGGGGCCCGAGCGGTCGGCGCGCTTGCCCGGGAGGGTTCTGCCGGATTCGACGCGCCACACGCCAAGCTTGCGCTCGAACACCACGCGCCCGGAGCCGGCGAGCGCCGTCGCGTCAAATCGCTGGCCGTCGAGCACCGCGGTCGTGAAGGGCGCGGCCTTGCGGTCGACGAGCAGGCGGGCGACGTTCTCGGTGGTGCCGCGCAACTCGGGGATGCTCCCCCCCGCGCGTTCCAAAGCGATTCGGCTGGGGAGAAGCGCGCGCTCCTGCTGGTCGATCGTCGCCCAGTAGCACTTGCCCGAAACCGCCGGGTTTGCGGTCGTGAACTTCACGGTGCGCACATCCTCGGTCTTGGGGCGCAGGGTCTTGGCCAGAAGGTCGAACAACGGGGGCCAATCCACGCACTCCCCGCCCCACCAGTGGCCCGCGCCGGGCTGCTCGTGGTAAGTCAGCCGCGGGTGGCCCAACTTCTCGAGCGCGGCCCGCATCAAGCGCGCCTCGGTGACCGGCACGTTGTCGTCCTTGTCCCCGTGGAGGATGTACACCGCGTCGGCCAGCGTGTTGGACGCCAGCACCAACGTGTCGCTTGGCGACACCGCGCGGTTGAACAGGGCCTCGACCGGCGAGGGGTCGGTCCACCTCGGTGTTCCGGCATAGGAGAAGAAGCTGGACCACCCGGCGCTCGGCCCGATCACACCGAACATGTCGGGGAAGGTGACGCCCATGTGCCACGTGCCGTGCCCACCCATCGAGTGGCCGGTAACGTGCACGCGGCGCGGGTCGTGGGGGATGGTCTTCTCCGCGAGTGCCAGCACTTCGAGGGCGTCCCACCGCCCCCAATCCTCCCAGTCGAAGCCGTAGGGCCGGCGGTTTGTGGGCGCGACCACCGTGGCCCAATCCTTTGAGCCATACGCGTCGGCTTGGCCCTGCCCCTCGACGCTGGCCCCGTGCAGAGTCAGCACCAGGGCGTTGGCCGGGCTCGGTTTCTGCGCCGGGTTCACCGCGAAGTACTGCACGCTCCCGTCGATGCCGCTGATGAACGTGCGCCGCACGCCCTGCAACGGGGTGCGGGCCCTGAGATTGACCGTCGCGGCGTGAAGCGTCACGTGGGATCTGCCGGAGGTCTCCACGAGTTCGAGCCGCACGTCGGTCTGGCCGGCCGCGAGGTCCTTTGGGAAGGCGATGGAAACGGGCACCTTGCGGATGGACAGCGCAGATATCGCAGGCACCGGCGTAGTTGCGACCGCATTGCCACAGCGCGCGATGATCTGGAGGCGCTCGGTGGGCGTTTCGCGGGAGTTGACCACCACGATGCCCGCCTTCACGGTGCCGGTCTCCCCGAGGACCAGGTCGGGCAGCGTCGTGTCGGCCGTGTCGAACGAAACCTCGGCAGGTGGGGTCTCCAACGACGCTTGGACACGCCCTCGGCCCACGGAGAACAGGAAACTGTTGACGCCCTTGCGCATCAGGACCGGCACCCGGAGGTATCCAAACGCGTAGGGATCCCCTCCCCGAGGCTCGCCGTTGACCATCACCAGACCGTGCCCGGCGGCGTGCAGCAGTTGGACACCTCCCTCCGAAGCCACGGTGGCGAACAGATATCCTCCACGAAGGGCCTCGTCCTCAAACCAGCCTTGCGCGTTGGCCGAAAGGGCCTTCCACGTCGAGGTGCCGCCCGCGGGCCGCTCAATCGTTTCGCCGGGTTGTGGCACACCCAACGGACCTGCGATCAGGCGTGCGAGCAGCCCATCGGTGGGGACGGGAATGCGTCCTCCTCGGGCGACACCGCCGATGACCACACCCTCCGTAAGCACGGTGGGCGCTGGAAGCCCGGTCTGAAGTGCAACGAGCAATGCGGCGCAAAGCATGCCCCAGTTTGCCCGAATCCAGTCCAAGTTAGAGTCTGCCCCTACTCCCTCATGCCTCGGCAGGTTCAGCTGTCGAGGCTATTTGGCCCGACTACCGCCCGAGATTCGATGTTCTAGCCTCGACAGCTGAAGCTACCGAGGCATGAGGTCGGGCCTATTTGGACTGGATTGCAGTTTGCCCGATAAGGCTCTTACGGATCGATCGTGATCGGGACGGACTTGGTATTGCCCAGCAGTTCGGCTCGCAGGGTGCCTTGCCCGATGCTGCGGGGCAGTAGGTTGCCCGAAGGTGTGAGCGATCCGACGCCCCCATCGATCCAAACCGTCGGCTCAAGGTGGTTCGTGTTCGCGCCTTGGACCGTCGTGCGCACGGAGATCGGCCTACCCACACGCCCCCGAGTGTCCGTGCTCGGCTCAAGGTCGAACCCTTCCACGTCCGTGACGGGAGCTTTGGGAACCGCCTGTACCACGATGACGCGCTCCTGGATTTGGCCCATCTCCACGACGAACGTCTGGGTCTGAAGCGAGGCGTCAAGCGGCGCGATCGTAAGCGTGGTGGTCCCCGTCGGCATGGGTCGGAACCAGAAGGTCCCATCCTCTGTCGTGCGGACCGTCTGCTTGGCACCGTCGCTCATCTCCGCGGTCACGTACGCGTCGACAGGGGGCCCATGTCGCTTCACCCTCCCTACGGCGACGTCGCCGTCCAGAGGGCCGAGCGGTCGAATCCAAACGAAGGCGGTGCACGCGAGGAACGCTCCCGCGGCGAGCATGGCCTGGGTGTTTGCGGTGAGTCGGAACTTCATCGTCATGGTCTTTTCCTATGAATCGAGCGGGGTGGTCAGCGTTTTCAAGGCTGAGCCGCTGAGAAAGTATGCCCTTTGGGAGGGGCGGGAGGTGGCATTGGATTCCAACAAGACTCGGGCGCCGCAGCCCTCCGCCAAGATGCGGGCCCGATCGGCGGCATCGTCGCAAACCTCCCGCCGATGGAGCGCGTTGGCGGCCGATGCCCGTGCGAAGAGAAGGGCCGCCCGTGGACCACCGAGGGCTGCGGTTCGGGCGTCCCGCTCGAGGCCGTCGAGAAGCAAGTCCGCTTCCTCGGCCCGGCCCAACTCCACAAGCGCATGGGCCCGATAGACGGCCGCATCGAAGCCATGCACGAAGTAGCGGTAGGTCTCGCAGAACGTCTGGGCTTGGATGGCGGCGTCGAGCGCGCCCGCCGGATCGTCCCGCATGAGCGCAAGCCTCGCCAACTGCACCTGGGCGTACGCTTCGGAGCGCCGATACTGGTGGCGGGTCGCCTCGGCGAGGGCGTCCACCGTGTCCTTGCGTGCGGCGTCGGGATCGCCCACGGCGCTGGACAGAGTCGCCGTGACCAATCGTACAAGCACTCCGCGCGCGTGATCGCCCACCAACGCTGCGGCATCTGCGGCGCGGATCAACCAGAGGCTGGCTTCTTCTAGGAGACCCTGTTGCACGCGGGCAAGGCCGATCTGCGTCATGCGCTCGATGGTCTGATCCCGCAAGCCCAACTCGACCGCACCTTCGAGCACGGGCAGGGACCGCTCGACGCATAGGTCCCAGTAGCCGCGGTTGGCGGCCAGGGTGGCGAGGTTGGCGCCGACGTAGATCTTGGCGATACTGGGCAAACCCGGCGTGGCACCGGCCTGGGCAAGCCGTGACTCCGCGGAGTCGAAATCCCCCACCCGCTCATCGGCGGACGCCAGGGCGGTTTGAGCGCGCCACCTGTCCACCGCATCGCACTTTTGCAAAGCGTCCGCAAACGCGGCACGGGCACGGTCGATCAGGCCGATGTTCAGGTAGCAGTAGCCCAGCGATTGGCTGCAATCGCCCTGGCGGTCCGCAAGGCCCGCATCCCCAAAGGCCCGGCTGGCGTCGTCGAGGTGGCCAATTGCCTCGATGTACTCGCCCAGGTAAAGGCGTGCGGTGCCGGCGCGTTGCAAAAGCCTGCCGCGGGCCAGCGCGTCGCTGGTCGGCACTTGCTCGAGCGTGGCGAGGGCAAAGTGGCATGCGGCGGCGCAATCCGGCCCGCTCATCAGGGCGTCCGTGTGCTGCACGGCCATCTCGCCATCCCAGTGCCCCGGTTTGTCACCCATCTGGTCAAAAAACTCGATGGGCCTGCCGGTGGCCTTCGCGATCGCTTGGAGCCGTGCCGGGGGGACCCGCAGGGTGCCGGCGACATAGGCGTAGATCGTCGGACGCGCAATCCCGAGGTGGACGGCCAGGTCCCGAAGCGTGATGCCCGCGGTGTGCGCGGCCTCTTTGATGCGGCGTCCGCGCATCGCATCTCGCTCGATATGCATGTGGGTGGTGCCCATCCCGCTACCCTCTGCTCTCATAGTACCTTTGCAAGACGCCTGCCATGGGAACACACCAGTGCTTGTCTACACCGTTGCCTTGATAATTGCTATGCATTATAGGCTGTTCTGTGAAGAAAAGGGTTGGCGCAAAGGCACCATGAGTAGACTCAAACGGGGTCGTGGTTGCCGCCCATGTCGATGAAGAGTTTGCTCCTTGGAGTTGCGTTCGTTGTGCTCGCCGGATGTTCGGCTGCCCCTCAGGTTGTGAAGGGTTCGCGTGGTCCAGAACCCGCGTTTGACTCGCTAGCCTTGGACATCGGCCGAATGGACTCCGAGGATGAGCGGGACGTGGCGTTCGCCGTGCGCAACACCGGGGGTTCGGCCCTGCGCGTGGAAAGGGTGGATACCACGTGTGGGTGCGCCAAACCCCAGTTTCCGCGCGTGCTCGAGCCGGGCGACGCCGGGAAGATCGTGGTGCGGTTCACCCCCGAGGCGCACGCCGCCGGCGAGAAGATCGAGGGCGTCAAGGTGTACACCAACGCGCGCGCCGAGCCGTATCTCCTGAGGTTTCGAGCGGACCTTCAGCCGCTCCTCAGGCTTGCGCCGGGGACCCCGTTGATCGTGCCCATCGTCCCCGGTGGAAGGGCGGCCCAGATCGTCGCTCTCACGCCGCGACCGGGATCGGGCGTGCGTGTGCTGTCGTTTGAGAGTGCAGATCGGCGGGTGATGGTGCAACGCGTACCAACGACCGACGGCTCGTTTGTGGCAAGGCTCGTAATCCGCTCCAACGGGCCCGGCGATTTCCAGGCGCGGCTGATCATCCATGCCACTCATCCCCGGTT
>CAYJMZ010000203.1:0-5621 GCA_964370995.1 uncultured Fimbriimonadaceae bacterium
GGGGCCCTTACGTGTGTGGGGGGTGGGGGTTTGGGGTTTGTGGGCCGGTGGCCGCCCCTGATCGCTCCCCTCCCGCCCCCACCTCCCACCCAAAAACAACAAACCACAAACGGGCTGGCGCTCCACCCGGGAACGCCGGCCCGTTGTCAGGCCCCTACGACGCTTCTCGGATCATTTCCTCGGTCATGAGGATCGGGTGGAGGCCGGCGGAGATGATGCCTTCCGGCACGACCACGCGCTTGACGTCCAGGCTGCTCGGCACTTCGTACATCACGTCGAGCATCACCTGCTCGATGATCGCACGCAGAGCGCGGGCGCCGGTCTTGCGCTTGAGGGCCTCTTTTGCGACCTCTTGCATTGCGCCGTGCTCGAACACGAGTTCGACGCCGTCGAGTTCGAAGAATTTGGCGTACTGCTTGAGAATCGCGTTCCTCGGCTCCGACAGGATCATCATCAGCGACTCTTCGTCGAGCGGATCCAGCGTCGCGATCACGGGAAGGCGCCCGATGAACTCGGGGATGAGCCCGAACTTGAGCAGGTCCTCCGGCATCACGTTGCGAAGGAGGTCCTTGGGCCGCTCGGACTTGCTCTGCGGGTTCGCGCGGAAGCCCATCATGTTCTCCTTCATGCGGCGCCTTATCATGTCCTCGATGCCTTCGAAGGCGCCGCCGCAGATGAACAGCACGTTGGTGGTGTCGATCTGCAGATACTCCTGCTGCGGGTGTTTGCGCCCACCCTGCGGCGGGACGTTGGCGACCGTGCCCTCAAGGATCTTCAGGAGCGCCTGCTGCACGCCCTCGCCGCTCACGTCGCGCGTGATCGACGGGTTGTCGCTCTTGCGGGCGATCTTGTCGATTTCGTCGACGTAGATGATGCCGCGCTCGCAAATCTGCTTCGCGTTGCGCGGGTCGATGGCCTCCGCGGCTTGGAAGAGTTTGAGCAGGATGTTCTCGACGTCCTCGCCGACGTAGCCGGCTTCCGTCAACGCCGTGGCGTCCGCGATGGCGAAGGGCACGTGGAGCATGCGCGCCAGCGTCTGGGCCAGCAACGTCTTGCCCGAACCCGTGGGCCCCAGCATCAGAATGTTGCTCTTCTGGAGTTCGACGTCGTCCGACCCGCGCTCTCGAATGCGTTTGTAGTGGTTGTAAACCGCCACCGACAGCGAACGCTTCGCGGACTCCTGTCCCACAACATAGCTGTTGAGGAAGCTGACGATCTCCTTGGGCTTCGGCACTTTGCCGTCGCTGCTCTCGAGATGGGGGCCCGTCTTTGGCGAGGGCCCGCCCTCAAGGATGTCGGAGATCCCCGCGGGTTGATCCAGATTGTTGTGCAAGATGTCGTTGCACAGATCGATGCAGTCCGAACACACCGCGCCGTGAAGGCCGACGATGAGCTTGCGGACCTGCTCCTTGGTTTTGCCGCACAGGCAACACTGGTTCCGGGATTCTAGCTTCCCCATAATCTCCCCCTATTATCGGACGCCCGGTTCGAGCACTTTGTCCACCAAGCCGTAGTCGATCGCTTCCTGGCCGGACATAAAGTAGTCTCGGTCGCAATCCTTGCGGACCTTGTCAAGTTCCTGCCCCGAGTGGTGGGAGAGGATCGCATAAAGCGTTTCGATGTACTGGTTGATCTCGGCGACCTGGACCATGATGTCCGCGGGAGAGCCGCGGAAGCCTGCGCTGCCCTGGTGGATCATCACCCGCGAGTGCTGGAGGCAGTGACGCTTGCCCTTCGCACCGCCGGCGAGCAACACGCCACCCATCGAGGCGGCCTGCCCCACGCAGATCGTCGCAACGTCGGGTTTGATCATCTGCATGGTGTCGTAGATTGCGAGGCCCGCGCTCACAGCACCTCCGGGAGTGTTGATGTAGAAGTCAATATCCTTGTCAGGGTCCTCTTTCTCAAGGAACAGCAGCTGCGCGACCAGCAGGTTGGCAACATAGTCGTCCACGGGAGTCCCGAGGAAGACGATGCGATCTTTAAGTAGGCGCGACCACAGGTCATAACTGCGTTCGCCGCGCGCGGTCTGCTCAATGACGAAAGGAACATTCATCGTTCGTAGCCTCCTGACACGTCCAGATTATCGGCAGATCACACGGGCAAACAACCCTACGTTGGTGCCTATGCGGGCACTTCCTGTTTGTTCGCGTGTTCGCCCAGGAAAGTCGTGACTTTGCGGAAGATCGCGCGGAAGTGAAGTTCGTCGAGAGCCTGGTTCTTTTTGAGCGTCTCGATCAGCTTGTCCGCGGGCATCTGGAGCTCGCGCGCCATGGTGCCTAGCTCCTCGTTCAGCTCGCTGTTGTCGAGGGTCATCTTCTCGCGGGTGAACACCTCCCGCACCATGAGGGCGCGCACGACCTGGGTTTTGGCCTCGCCCCGCCACGCCTCGCCGAGCTGCTCGACGGTCATGTTGTTCTCGGCGGCGTACTGCTCGAGGGTTTTGCCCTTCTCCTTCTGCTCGCGCGTGAGTTCGGTGAGACGCTGGTTCGCAACGCCCTCCCACATAGTGTCTGGTACATTAACTGTGCTGCGGGAAGCGAGGTCTTCGAGGATCTGCTCGTTGATGTAGTCCTGGAGCATCGAACCCTTGGCCAGGGTGATCTGCTCCCGCATTCTGCGCGTGAGGTCCTCGACTCCCTCGGTGTTGAGGTCCTTGGCGAAGCTGTCGTCCAGTTCGGGCAATTTGACCGAATTGACGGAGCGCAGGGTGACGTGGCACGTGTGGGTTGTGCCCTGCCAGTCGGCCTCCTGGAAGTTGTCGGGGAACGTGAGTTCGAGCTTCTTCATCTCCTCGACGTGCATCCCGCGCAGGGCGGTGTCGAGTTGCTCGAACGTCTGGCCGGTGATCGTCATGAAGTTGCGGCCTTCGCCGGCCTCGCCTTCGATCTTGATGTTGACCACCGCGACGTCGCCGTCCTCTGCCCCGCGGTCCACGATCGCCTCGCGGGTGGAGTGGCGTCGGCGCAGCTCGTCGATTTGGTGCTGCACCTCCTCGTCGGTCACCTCGACCTTGGGCACGTCGGCCTTGAGCCCCTTGTACTCGCCGAGTTCGACCTGGGGAGGCAGGGGCACCTTGATGGTGAATTCGCACTCGGAGGCGTCCATGTCGAGTTTCTTGAGCTCGACCGACGGGCGATCGAACGCCTTGATGTTCTCCTGCTCGAACGCCTGCTTGGCCACGGCGCGCACGATGTGGTCGGCGGCGGCGTCGTACAGCGCCTCGCGATCCACCAGCTTCTCGACGACGGCTTTGGGCGCATGGCCAGGTCGGAAGCCAGGGACCCGGATTCGCTTGGCGAGCGTCTTGTACGCCTTGGTAAAGCCGTCGCGCACCGTGGCGTCGTCGCATACAACGCTGAGCGAAACGGTGCAGGGGTTGAGGTCCTCTCGAGTGATTTGCATGGCTCAAAACGGGACGGCTTGGACACCCGCTCGGGTGCGATTGTACCTGGGGAGAGTGTTGAGGGGAGAGTGTTGAGTGTTGAGTGTTGAGGATTGGGAGCACGGGTGAGGATTCCGGGTCCTGCTCAATCCTCAGTCCTCCAATCCTCAATCCTGAATTTCCCTAGCCCTTGACCGCGTGGGCGGAGAGGCATTGCACGCCGTGCGAGTGCACGAAGTCGATCGCGACGTCCTTGAAGCCCACGTGCGAGAGCAGGAACAGCAGGCGGTGGGCGGTGTAGCCCCACTTGTGGAACAGGCCGTCGTTGTGTTGGTCGCCCCAGATCGCCTGAGCCCAGAGGCCCCACTTGTGGAACGTGTTGTAGTCGCCCTTGGGGTCGGTGTACGTCGGCGGCTCGGGGGCGCCGAGGAACATGCCGAGGCACCAGGCGATGTCGGGGACCTCGATGTGGGCGGTCCCGCCGGCCTTCAGCACGCGGTGGATTTCGCGGCACAGCGTTTGGCCGTCGTGGTAGCCGAAGTGCTCGAGCACGTGGCTCAGGAGCACCTCGTCGGCGTACCCGGTTTCGAAGGGCAGAATGGGGAAGTCGGCTTGCACGACGTTGTCGTTGGCGGGGAACTTGTCGACGTTCACAAACTCCGGGCGCAAATCGGAGCCGCAGCCGAGGTTGAGGCGAATGATCGGGGGAGACGCGGGTAGAGCCACCTTCCTAGTATTGGTACGGGGGCCGCCCCCCCTCAGACCAGGTCGCGCAGGGCGTCGTCCAAAGTCGCGAAGCGGAAGCGAAAGTCTTGGTCGAGTGCGACCTTGGGCAGCGCGTACTGGCCGTCGAGCAACACTTCGGGTGGGGGCGCGCCCAGCCTATGGGCGAGGCGTAGGGCAAGAGCGGGCACGGGGGGGCACCACGGCCTTCCGAGGCGTTTGCGCAGAAGGGCCATGAACTGCATGCTCGACACGGTGTCGGGCGCGACGACGTTCATGGGGCCTTGCACCGGGTGCTCGATCGCCCATCTCAGCATGGCCACGGCGTCGCGCACGTGTACCCAGGGGAACCCCTGCCGGCCCGACCCCAGGTGGCCTCCGAGAAACGCACGGGCCAAGTGCCTCTGCACGGGGAACGCGCCGCCCGTCCTGCTCAGCACCACGCCCATGCGCGCGCGCACCGTCCGGGTGGCGGGTGTGTCCGTCGCGAGGCACGCCTCCTCCCACAACCGGCACGTGTCGGCCAGCGGACCGTGGCCCGCCGGGGCAGTCTCGTCCACGACCCGCTCGTCGGTGTGCCCGTAGTAGCCGACCGCGCTGGCGTTGATCCACACGGGGGGCGGTGCGGGGGAGTCGGCGATCGCCAGGCCGACTGCACGGGTGGCATCGACGCGCGAGGACCGGATCCTGTCGAGCGTGCCGGCGCCCCAACGCGTGAACATAGGGGCCCCCGCCAGATTCACCACCGCGTCGCAACCTGCAACCTCGGTGGTCCAAGCCCCCGGCTCGCGGGCGTCCCAAATCACGGCGCGGGCGCCCGCGATGGGGCTGCCGCCGCGCGTGAGCACGACAACCTCGCAGCCACCCCTGAGCAACGAAGCGCCGAGGGCGGAACCCAGAAAACCGGAGCCGCCCGCCAGCACGACCTTCATGGCGCGTCCGCCATCCATTCGGGTTGCAACCCGTGATCGATCCCCAGGCTCTGGAGGATGCGCGCGACCACGGTGTCGGCGAGCTCCTCAAGCGTCTGCGGGCGCGTGTACCAGGCGGGGCACGCGGGCAGCACGGTCGCCCCGGCCTCGGCCAGCGTGGTGAGGTTGCGCAACATGATCACGTTCCACGGCATCTCGCGCGGCACGACGATGAGGGGGCGCCCCTCTTTGAGACACACGTCCGCGGCGCGGGTCAAGAGGTCGTTGCTGATGCCGCCCGCGATGCGCCCTACCGTGCCCATCGAGCACGGCACGATGACCATCCCGTCGTGTCGAAACGAGCCGCTCGCGGGCGGCGTGAAGAAATCACGTTCGTTAAGCAAACGAATAGTTGGAGTCTCTTGGCCCAACCAAGTGCTGAGGTTCCCATCTCGGGAGGGCGCGACGCCGAGTTCGGTTTGGGCGACTTGGATGGCCTGGTCGCTCAGGGTGAGGTAGATCTCTTGGAAGTGCCGTGCGGCGTTCACCAGGAAGCGTTGCGCGTAGATTGCGCCGCTCGCTCCCGTGATTCCGACCACCAG
>CAYJMZ010000204.1:0-5618 GCA_964370995.1 uncultured Fimbriimonadaceae bacterium
TGCCATCTCTGTGATAGAGTATGACAGCACCTCACTCCTTGTCAAGTACTTTCGATAGTAGGAGCCGAGGGAACGCTCGAATCAGCTGCCCGTACGACGGTCGGCGGCTTCGATGTAGCCCTTGAACGACGGGTGGCGCACGATCTCGAACCCCACCATTTGTTCGCCCGACTTGTAGTACACCGAGGGCGAAGCCAGAGCCGCGTTCTTGCGGACCACCCCTGGCCCGATCACCGGCGCAATCGCGCGCACCGCATCGTCGAAGGTCTCGAACGACTTCCCGCCCAACAGAACCGAGTACGTCATCGGATCGCGAGACAGACCACCCCAGATTTCACTTCCCTTCGCGCTCGGCTTTCGGAAGCTCTCGATCGTGCCTACATGGATCCACCCGACGTCGTTCGTCCACGCCACATAGCCCTGGTTGTCCGTGTTCCGGACCGCGGGCGTGGCCTGCACGAGCATCTTGGTCATCAGCGCCTTGTCGCCCTTGTGCAGCGCGGCGATGAACTCCTTGACCGTGGCCCCCGGAACGAGTTTCTGCTTCCCGGTCTGGAACGCTTTGATCCACGCGGCGTCGATGGCCTGTTGCGGGTCGGCGCCGGCGCCCTCGCCGCCAAAGTAGGCCAGAACCTTGTCGTAGGTGATCTCCGCATTCTGGATCCCTTGATCGAAGAAGTCGGTGACGGTTCGGTCGATCACCTGGCCGGTCTCCGTGTTCTCGAGAATCCACCGGGTGCCGTCGTAGCCAAAGCTCCCCGCCATGTACACCGCGCCCAGGGTCGGGACCTTCGTGAACACGACGCCCATCATCCCGGTCGTCGTCAAGCGATTCGCCGCCTCCTGGGCCTTCCTGAACGCCTCGTTCGCTTGTGCGTCGGGTGTGGCGGGGTCTGTGGCCATGGCGATGTAGAACGCGTAGTCCCGCCCGTCCTTGAGCGCCGAAGCGACCTGAACGGCGACCATCGTCTTGTTGATCCGATCCAGTCCCCCGAGCGCCTTTTGCGCCATCTTGTTGAACGCCTGCCGCGCCTGGCCCATCTCCGAGAGGCCCTCGGTCACGCCAAACGCGCCTCTCAGCCCGGCATCGAGCTGCGCGAGCCTCGAAGCGGGTGCCTTTGCGGCCATATCCTGGCGACGCATCTCCACCGCCACGTCGCGCGCCATCGCCTTGCCGCCGCGCGTCTCCCGGCGCACGAGCCGTTCGAGAATCGCGCCCTTCTCCGAGGGAGCGAGTTCCGCCGTGATCTCAGCGATGTTCTTCGCCGCCCCGGGCCATTTCTTGGGGTTCTTCACGGCCGCCTCGGCAAGCGCGTCCGCCAGATCGGCGATCCCGCGGCTGATCGAGTTCCTGGTCAAGGCACTCCCGATTGCCGAAGTCCCAAAATTGCCCGGTTTGCGCAGAGCGCCTTTGGCTGCGACGGACACCGGCTCCTGCTGGAACACGTACCGACCGTCCTTCAGCGTCACCTTTATCTCGGGCCGCTTGAACGGCGCGGGGTGCTGCAGGCGTTCCTGGTTGCGAAGCCGCTCGGCCATGGTCTCGAGCCGCTCGACGTACTTCTGCTCCATCGCCATCAGCTTCTGCATTTCGCCCCGCTCGAACGGGTCGTTCATCAGGCTCGGGTTCGCCCTGAACCGCTCCATCTGGCGTTGCTTCTTCGCGATCTGCCCAAGCATCTCCTTGGCATAGCCGGTCACCTCGGCGGACCCGACCTGTTCCCCTGCGCCAAGCCGCGTGATCCGCTCGTACTCGGCCGCATCGCGATTCGCGTAGGCCCCGTTGTTGAGCTCTTTGATCGCCTTGAACTGCTCCGCCGTAACGGTTTTCGGGTCCGCCATGAAGTCGACGTCGAGCTTCTTGTACCACTCCCTATAGGGCTTGAACTCCATGCCCTCGGCCCGGAGGCACTTCTCCCGCCACGCGTTCACCAGCTTGTCGTAGTTCGCCTGAATCGCCTTGATCTGGCCAACGGGGTCCTTGGAAGTGACCTTGACGATGTAATCGGAATCGGTGCCTGGACTGAAGCCTGACGAGGTTCGCTTCTGAACGTGGAACTCCGCGCCGGCAGCCTCGGCCGCGGCCTTGGCGTGGGTTTGGTTCACATGGGCGTAGTCGCTCTGCATCGCCTGGTAGTGAGGGTCGCAGATCCAGCCGTTGAGCCGGGCGTTGTTCAGCAGCCCGTTGTTCTGAAACAGCAGCGCGCGCTGTCCAGGCGTGGCCTTTCCCTGTCGCAGCGCCTCCAAGGCCGTGAGCAGCGGATCGCTGACGTACTGCCCCCTCGCAGGGCCGGCCACCGCGAGCAAGCACACAACGCAAGCGAAAAGTCCGCCCATCCTACCAGCCCGAAACAGCGACAAGAGTACGTATGACAGCTTCATCGAGATCCACCCCACGCTAGTTGTTGGGCTTTGACCGGACGAAGCTCCCCGGCATTGGTGACAGTTTTCGGGAACCCGGAACCGACTTCCCGATCCCCGGTTCCCGGTTCCCGAGGGGTACCATGGGCGACTGGAATGAAAGACCTACGAATCTTTACTTCGGAAAGCGTGAGCGAGGGGCACCCGGACAAGCTCGCCGACCAGATTTCCGACGCCCTGCTTGACGACTGCCTCCGACAAGACGCCAATGCCCGCGTCGCCATAGAGACCCTCCTGACGCGCGGTTTGGCCGTGGTGGCTGGCGAGGTGACGGTTGACGGGTACGTGGACGTGGCCAAGATCGTGCGCAACACCGTGCGCGAAGTCGGCTACACCGATACCGCGCTCGGGTTCGACGGCGACACGTGTGGCGTGATGGTCGCGATCCAGGAACAGTCCCCAGACATCGCGGTCGGCGTGGACACCGGCGGCGCAGGCGACCAGGGCATGATGTTCGGCATGGCGACCAACGAGACGCCCGAGATGATGCCGCTGCCCATCGCCATCGCCCACGCCCTCACGCGGCGCACATCCGCGGTGCGGCGCGAGCACCCCGCGCTGGGCTTGCGCCCGGACGCGAAGAGCCAGGTGTCCGTGGCGTACGAGGGCACCACCCCGAAGTACATCGAGACCGTGGTGGTTTCGGCCCAGCACTCGCCTTCGTTGTCGCACGACGCGGTCAAGCATATGGTGCGCGAGCAGATCATCGATCCGGTGCTGAACAAGTATCGCGCCTATGTGCAACAGGAGATCGTCTTCCATATCAACCCCACCGGCATCTTCACCATCGGGGGCCCCCAGGCCGACACGGGCCTCACTGGGCGCAAGATCATCGTCGACACGTACGGCGGCATGTGCCCGCACGGGGGCGGCGCGTTTTCCGGCAAGGACCCCACTAAGGTGGACCGCAGCGCCGCGTACATGGCGCGCCACGTGGCGAAGTGCATCGTGGCGGCGGGCCTCGCGGACCGTGCCCAGATCGCGCTGGCATACGCAATCGGCGTCGTGCAGCCGGTCGCGATCAACATCGAAACGTTCGGAACCGAGAAAGTGGACCACGACACGATCGAGCAGCGGATCAAGGACACGTTCGACATGTCGCCGAGGGGCATCATCAAGCACCTCGACCTGCGGCGACCGATCTTTGCCGCCACGGCCAAGAACGGCCACTTCGGCAACCCGGCGTTTTCCTGGGAGCGCACCACCGAAGCCGACGCGCTGCGCTGAGAGCTCCCCAGGCCCTTCGGTGCTAAGACAGCCGCACAACGGGCCTTTTCCGGGAACCCTTCCCCCGGAGTCCGCGATCGGGGGGAGGCAGGGTGGGGGGCCAATCCGGCAGGCGTTGGGGATGCCCGGAGCCCCTCACCCCTTTCCCCTCTCCCCGGGGCGGGGCGAGGGGGACACTGGCGGCACCGTCTGGCAACTCCCGGGGGCTCGAATCCCGCCAACTTCAGCGCCTGCCCCGCCCCTCCACGATCGCGGCTACGAAGGCGAGGGGGCTCCGAGCGGCCCTAGAATAGTGTATAATACTCTATACTAGAAGCCCTTGCCGAGCACCCCGCCGCCGACGTCTGAGGTGATGTCGAACCACTTGCGCGTGTTGTAGCGCGCGCAGACTCCCTCCACGAGGGCGTCGGCCTCGCGGGCGGGCCGGTCGATGCGCGAGGCGCTCTTGCCTTGCATGCCGATCAGCACGCGCAGGGCCTGCTGACGGTCGGAGCCGGAGCGTTGCACGGCGTCGGTGATCTCGAGCATCATCAGCCCGGTCTCGCGGATCACGCGGTCGAAGTACGACTTGATGGGCGCGCACTCGGCGGGCGCGGACACGCTGTCGAACGTGCGCAACAGGTCGTCCCAGTTCGCGCGCATCGCCCGGGCGCTGTCCATCACCTTGCCCGTCGGGGAGGGCATCTTCTCGACCGGCGGGCCGTCCTCGTCGAAGAGACCGGCCATGTTCGCGCCCTGAAGATCGGTGAGCATCCCCACCGCGTCGGCAACCTGCGCCGAGGCCATGGAGGTGCGTCTCCCCTCACACCTTCGCACGTGCTCGAGGTAGTCGCGGATCGCCGCAGGCATGCCGGATTCCTGGTTCAGGGACGGCGGACCCGTGCTTCCCTGAGCCTGGAGCATCGGAGGTGGCGTTCCACCCTCGGCGGCCAGCACCGGGGGCGCTTCGCCCGAGCCCATGGCATCCAGCACGTTTCGAGGACCCGATTCACCGATCAGCAGGCTTGGCGCGGTGCCCGAGGCGCCCTGGGCACCGAAGGCGTTCACCGCGTTGGCTCCGCGCGCCGCGTTGAGCCCCGGCACGCCCTGCGACGGGGTCGCCCCAAAGGAAGCCTCTCTCCCGGGCAGCGACGGCAGCAACCCGCTCCGCTGCGCGCCAAGACCGACCGCGAACACGCACGCCAGCGCTCCGACGATCCACAGCGCGACGGCCGCACCCCCGCGAGATCCCGAGGCGGAACTCCCCTGGGCGCGCGCCGAGAACGTGACCGTACGCTGAGGCATCGGCATCGCCATCGCCTGGGCTCCAGGCACCCCGCGGGCACCGTTCACGTTCCCGCACTGCATACAGAACGCGGCCTGCGCGTTCATGGGTCTTCCGCATCGGTTGCAATTCATCAAAGTCTCCCCTTTGATGGTCGGCGGATCAAGGTTAGGAACCTAGGCCAAGCGACCGTGTCACCGAGAAACCCCGGCAACTATGCGGGACTCGGATTTAGCCGGTCCGCCATCTGCGATCTGCCCGCGTTGTGCACGCAAACGAACAACACGGCAGAGGCCTCAATCCTCAATCCTCAATCCTGCGAAGCCCAATCCTCTCACAAGTGCTTCCCTTGATCGAGGTTGAGCATCGTGCCGATGAGCGTCTTCTCCGCGGTGCCTTTGTCGCCGCTCTGGATTGCGCGAAGGGCTTGGGTGACCTCTTGCGCTTCGGCGGTGCGGCCCTCGTTCAGCAACAGCATCTGGGTCTTCTGCAACTCCGCAATGGCCGCTTGGGGGCTCAGTTGCTGGGTGCGGAGGCCCATGATGGTCTTCTCCACCGCGCGAGAGGCCATGATAAGATCGGCGGCTTGGCGCACGCGTGGGTCTTGCGCCACCGAATAGCGCGCGGTTTCCGAGGTGAACTCGATCACGAAATCGAGGTCGATGATCTCGTTGCGGCCGCTCACCAAATCGTCGTACGAGAGCTG
>CAYJMZ010000205.1:0-5603 GCA_964370995.1 uncultured Fimbriimonadaceae bacterium
TCCCTGACTAGTCAAACAAGAAAACGACTTTGCCTGCCTTTCCAGCCTGCATCAGCTCCATGGCGGCTTGGAATTCGGTGTAGTGCATGGTGTGGGTGATGACGGGCGCCAGATTCAGGCGGCCGCCGGCGAGCAGGGCACCCATCTGGTCCCAGGTCTCCCACAGCTTTCGACCGGCGATGCCCTGCAGGTTGATGCCCTTGAACACCACGCGGTTCACATCGATCGGCTGCACGGCCTCGCCGAACACGCCGAGGAGGCTGACCCGCCCGCCGGGGCGCGTGTGCTCGATCGCGAGGGCCAAGGCCGCGGGGTGGCCGGCCATTTCGAGGCTGCCGTCCACGCCGAGCGGGGCCAAACGACGAAGTTCGGCGGACACGTCGCACGTCGCGGGGTTCAGCACAACATCGACACCCACCTCCTCGGCAAGGGCGATCCGGTACGGGCTCACCTCGGTGCCGATCACGCGCTCGGCACCCAGAGCCTTGCACGCGGTCGCCGCGAACAGCCCGATCGGGCCCATGCCGGTGATCAGAATCGTCTGCCCCTCCACGGGCCCGGCCATCACGGTGTGCACGGCGTTGCCCAACGCGTCCTGGAACGCCGCAATCTTCGTCGGCACCGATCGGGAGGTCGGGCGCGCGTTGTCCACGGGGATCACCACGCACTCCGCAAAACCACCGTCCACGTCCACACCCAGGATTCGGGTGTTCACGCACACGTGCCCCTGGCCGCAAAGGCACTGCTTGCAATGCCCGCAAACGATGTGCGACTCGCTCGACACGAAGTCGCCTACCGAGCGCCCGACGACGCCCTCGCCAACCTCGACCACGGTGCCGCAGAACTCGTGACCGATAATCCGGGGCGGGCGGATGCGGGAGGCGGACCACGCGTCCCACTTGTAGATGTGCAGGTCTGTCCCGCACACGGAGGCGGCCTCCAGACGGACCTTGACCATGCCCGGCGCAATGGTCGGCTCGGGAACTTCGACGATCTCGACGCCGGGCGCCGCGCACGTCTTGGAGATGGCTCTCACGGTGAGGAAGTCTACCGGGGTGCGGGGAGATGGGCGTTGGCTCGGGCGAATTTCGGGGGTTCGGAAGAGCACGCCAGTCTTCGTGGCCGCGATCGTCCCGATTGTCGGTCCGTCCAGGAAGCAGGCCGGGAGGGAGCGCGATCCGATGCCATCGCCTCTGCTGCGGACGGGGACCGACAATCGGGACGATCGCGGCCACGAAGAGGGCCCCCTTTCGCACGGGAGAGTCACGCCGGGTTCAGGGAGGATCGAACAGACCTCGCGGCGGCACCCCCAGCAACCGCGACCACTCCACGGGGCCCGCCAAAGGCACCGCGCCCAAGGCAACCAGCGCGTCGGCGCCCGCAGACGGCGGGTCCGCCCAAACTCCGACCACGGTGAGGCGCCTCCTGAGCGCGTCCACCGCCCCATGCCACGTTCCTGCCTCTGCGCGCGCACCACGACCGCGGCCTCCCCCGCCGCGTACACGAGGGCGTTCCTCTCCATCGCCGTTGCGGTCGAGAACGGCTCGTCGGGCGCGCAGACCGAGCATTGGGCCACCTTCGAGGGCGCGCGAAGGGCAAGCCCGCACGGCAGGACCTCCATCGCGTGTGCCGGCACCGCGTCGAGGGCGGCCCGATCGCATCCCGCCGCACCGCCGGACACGACCCCGAACCCGCAGGCCACGACCGATCGCGCCACAGCGGCCGCAAAAGCGCGGTCGGCGCCGGAAACGCGCCGCGAACCCACGACCGCGATCCACCTGCGCGCCCGGTTCCCTCGCCTCAACCACACCGCCGGCGGTGCCGCAGGGCCGAGCGCGTCGAGCCAGCGCACGGGATAGGCGTCGTGGTAGGGGGTGGCGACCGACCCTTCGGCGATCAGCTCGGCCGCCTGATCCCAAACGCCCGGCCCCTCCAACACAAGGGCCTCCGCCTCGAAGCCCGCCCGACGCAACACCGTGGGGATCGCGCCCGGAGGGGGTGCCTGCGCGCGCAACAACGCATCCACCCCGCACCAGCGATGCCGCACGAGGGTCATCGGGCGGCTGATGCCCCGCAGGTAAAGCGCCACCAACGTGGGCGCAACGATGTCGACCCCCAGCTTCACGCTTGACTTACCCGCTTTTTCACTCATTGCTTAGGTACCTTACCCCAAGAACGACTCGCATGAGTAAACTGGCCCCTCCGAGGCCCCCGCCATGCTCAAGCACCCCGATCTCACGCAGCGCCGCATCGACCTGTTTCTCAAGACCGAGTTGGAGGAACGCCTTATCGGCGCCCGTCACCCCCTCAAAATTGAATATTGCGACACCGCCCACGCCAATCAGGCCGACGCCAAGAAGGGGCCCTGGGTGGAGGTTGAGAAGGGATTCCGCTACGGCCCCGCCTACCGCACGGTGTGGTTTCGACTGACCGGAAAGGTCCCCGCCGCTTTCGACGGTTGCGAAATCGGCGTGTTGGCGGAGGTGGGCGCCGAACGCACCGTGTGGCGCGACAACAGCCCCTGGCGCGGGGTGGACGTGCAGCACTACGTGTTCCCCTACAACGAGGCCGCCGGCATCGTGCCGTTCGACCCGAAGGGCAGCCGCAAGGTCGAAATCTACATCCAGGCGTACACGCGCAACGCCCAGGTTCGGGTCCACCTCCGCGAACCCGAGCGTGAGGCCACCGTGGAAGTGGTTGACCGCGCCGAACTGGTGGTCACCGACCGCGAACTGTCGGGGCTCTACTACGACGTGGCGTTCGCGCGGGACCTCCTCGGAGCGATCGAGCACGACGCCGCCGCGCACGCCACGATCTTGAGGGCCCTCAACGACGTGTGCAACGCCTTCGACCCGCACAACCGAGCAACGCTTGGCAGGTGCCGGCGCCTGCTCCACGACGCGCTCGGCACCCTGCCCGGCGAGATCAAGCACGAGATCACTCCCGTCGGACACGCGCACCTCGACACCGCCTGGCTGTGGCCGCTCGAGATCACGCGCAAAAAGATGGCGCACACGACCGCCACCCAGCTCGCGCTGATGGACGAGTACCCCGAGTATGTGTTCGCGCACTCCCAGGCGTCCCAATACGAGTGGCTGGAAAAGGAGTATCCCGCGCTGTTCGCGAGGGTCAAGGACGCCATCCGCCGCAAGCAGTGGGAGGTCGTGGGCTCGATGTGGGTCGAGGCGGACTGCAACCTCACCGGCGCCGAGTCGCTGGTTCGCCAGTTTCTCTACGGCAAGCGCTACTTCCGCGAGAAGCTCGGCGTGGAGACGGACGACATGTGGCTGCCCGACGTGTTCGGCTACTCCGCAGCACTCCCGCAGGTCCTGGTCAAGTTCGGCATCGACTACTTCTTGACGCAGAAGATCTGCTGGAACCAGTTCAACAAATTTCCCCACCACACGTTCTGGTGGCAGGGCATCGACGGGTCGAAGGTCTGGAGCCACTTCCCGCCTTCGGACACGTACTGCGGCGATTGCACGCCGACCCAAATCCTGAAGTCCGTGAAGAACTACAAGGACCACGGGCGCGCGGACCAGTCGCTCTACGTGTTCGGCTTTGGAGACGGCGGCGGCGGCCCGACGGAAAAGCACATCGAGTTCCTTCGTCGAGCACGGCATGCGCCGGGTCTGCCCGACATCCTCGCAAACCGCCGCGCCATCGACTTTTTCCGCGACGCCAAAGCGCAGAGCAAGGACCTCATGACCTGGGTCGGCGAGCTCTATCTCGAGATCCACCGCGGCACCTACACCAGCCAGGCCGCCAACAAGCGCGGCAACCGCAAATCCGAGTTCCTGCTCCGCGACGCCGAGCTTCTTGCGTGCTTCCGCGAGAACTACCCGCGAAGCTACCCATCCGCCGAGTTGGAAAAGGCGTGGAAGCTGGTGCTGCTCAACCAGTTCCACGACATCATCCCCGGCTCGTCCGTGCGCGAGGTGTACGAGGAGAGCGACCGGGACTACGCGACCATCGCCGAGATCGGGGAGCGCATCGTCTCGGAGAGCCTGGAAAAGATCGGCGGCAAGCTCGACACGTCCGCATGTCGTCGCCCGTACGCGCTGTTTCAAAACGCGACCACCGTCACCGAAGGGTCGATCCCATGGCCTCGGGGCGACGCGCCGAACTCGTTGGTTTGCGGCGAGGACGTGCTCCCGGTACAACTGGTCGACGGACACGGAGAGCGCCGCCTCGTGTTCCCCACGCCAACGGAGGCACTGGGATCGGTCACGGTCGGAGATCTCAGCGCGGAGCCCGCCCCAAAGAATCCCACGCTCCGCGCCAAGCAGCGAAGGATTGAAAGCGACGAATTCGCCGTGCGCTTCGATGCCCACGGAAACATCACGGGCATCCAGAATCTGGAGGACGGGTCCGAATACGTCGAGCCGGGCAAGCTCGCCAACTGCTTCCAACTTTTCGAGGACAAGCCCCTCTTCTGGTCGGCTTGGGACATCGAGCTGTACGCGTTCGAGACGGGCGTGGACCTCGTGAGGAGCGAGCGCTTTGAGATCGTCGAGCGTGGTCCCGCGCGGGTGGCCGTCGAGGTGGAGAAGCGGTTCGGCAAGAGCCGGATCACCCAGCGCATCAGCCTGGGGCCCACCCCCGGCATCCGCTTCGAAACCGAAGTCGACTGGCACGAGGAGGACAAGCTGCTCAAGGTCGCGTTCCCCGTGAACGTCAATTCACAGCGCGCGACCTACGAGATCCAGTTCGGCAGCGTCGAGCGCCCCACCCACCAGAACACGACGTGGGACGTGGCCAAGTTCGAGGTGTGCGCCCAAAAGTGGGTGGACCTCAGCGAGGGCGATCACGGCGTGGCGCTGCTCAACGACTGCAAGTACGGGCACGACGTCCACGGCAACGTGATTCGGCTGTCCCTGCTTCGGGCCCCCAAGGCGCCGGACCCGCTGTGCGACATGGGGTTGCACCGCTTCACCTACGTGCTGATGCCCCATTTCGGGCCACACCACTACGCCGGCGTCGTGCAGGCCGCGTATGCGCTCAATGCGCCCCTGCGTTCGGCGAAACTGCGTCCCAGCGTGGGCGAGCAGGGCCGCCTGCCCGCGTTCGTGTCTTGCGACGATCGCAACATCGTGGTCGAGACCGTGAAGAAAGCCGAGGTGGATGGCGCCGTGATCGTGCGACTCTACGAGTGCCACAACGCGCGGGGGTCCGCAGAGTTGTTCTGCGCCCGCGCACCCAAGTCCGCTTGGCTTTGCGACATGGAGGAGAATCCGATCAGCGAACTCGAGGTCCACGAAGGTCTGGTGCTGTTCGACTACAAGCCGTTTGAGATCCACACCGTTCGGGTCGAGTGCTGAGACGTGGGAACGGCTGGGCTCTTGCCGCGAGGTGCGGTGAAACCCAGCCGAAGGCGTGGACGCGGACCCCTAGAGGTCGGTGAACTCCTCCGTGTACGAGGGCTGATACTCCCAAATGCGATCGCGCCGGTAAATGGTCGTCGGGAATTCGTCGAGATCCGCCCACATTTCGAACGAAGTGTTGCGGGGCACGTTCGCCAGGTAGCGGAATCGCGTGTGGGGGGGCACAGTCACCTCGTGTTCGACGATGACCACCAGCGGGGTGTTGAACAAGGTTTGAAA
>CAYJMZ010000206.1:0-5592 GCA_964370995.1 uncultured Fimbriimonadaceae bacterium
GGCGCCCGTTCTCATCCGAAAGCATCGGTCTGATGCTAAGCTCGATCGACCGATCGACGTGGCTCGTCGGGCGACCGTAGGCCTTACGGAAGTCGGCCGCGAGACTTGCCGTCTTTGTCGAAGACCTGCACGGCACCGACGCCGCGCTCGTCCACGCCGACCAGGCTGCGCCGGTTGCCGTCTTCGCCCGCGTACACGCCGAATATGCCGTTGCCGTTCTTGTCGATCTCCATGTAGCTGGCGATCTTGCCCGCTTGCGAGCGCACGTTGAAGAAACCACCCTGATCGTCGCCTCCGATCACCGCGATGGCCTGCTTGCCGGCGTTCGAGAACTGGAACTGCCCCGAGCCGGTCTTGCCGGTGAACACGGTGGCGCGGCGCTCGCCGTCGGACCCGAACCAGTCGGAGTAGCCCGCCCCATGATCGACGCCGACCGCGAAGGTGCGATCCCCGGACTTGCCGTACACGTTCACCTGCCCTCCCTCAACGTCGCCGATGAGAAGAAGCTGCTTGCGACCGTCTTGCCCGACAACCGTCAGCGAGCGCACCGTCAGGTCTTGCGGGGCGTACCCAAACGCGGACACCCCGAGCACCACCGCGGCGCCAACAACGAACGCCCAGCGCTGCCTGCGCATGGTGTGGACTCTCGCTTCAAGGTTGCGCACCTGTTGGGCGAGCGCTTCTAGGTCGTGCGTCATCTGTTCCCTCCTGGGCGCGCAATCATGCCGGGACCGCCCCTACCCCCATTTTCGGTCGAGTGCCCGGAGAACCCAACCCACGAACAGCGGCGAGGAGGTCGATCCCCCCTCTAAGTCCGCGAAAGGTAAAGTTCCCGCATGAGATCTCGCCATTGGCTCACCGTCCTTTGCCTGGTGATCGTTGCGGGTTGTTCGGAGAAGCCCGCCGAACCGCTTGTGAACCCCGGCAAACCGGCGACGCCCGCGAATCCCGTGGGCACGCTGAAGGAGCTCAAGAAGCAAGACCTCAAGGTGGGTAGCGGCGACCCGGCCCGTGTGGGAGACACCGTCGCGGTGATCTACTCGGGCAAGCTTGAGAACGGAACCGAGTTTGACAGCAACACCGCGGCCGGCTCCAATCCGTTCAGCTTCATCATCGGGCGGGGTTCCGTTATCAAGGGATGGGATGAGGGGCTCGTCGGCATGAAGGTCGGCGGCAAGCGCAGGCTGTCCATCCCCTCGGCGATGGGTTACAAGTCCACGGGATCACTTCCCCGCATTCCACCCAACGCGGACCTCATGTTCGAGATCGAACTGCTGGACGTGATCAAGAAGGAGGACGCGCAGATCTACGACAAGAGGGTGATCAAAGCCGGCACGGGCCCCCGCGCCAAGAAGGGCGACGAGGTCACGATCCACTACTTGGGCACGCTTGTCAACGGCGTCAAGTTCGACTCGTCCCGCGACCGAGGGCAGCCCTTCACGTTCACCTTGGGCATGGCGAAAGTCCTCGCTGGACTTGATGCGGGCTTGATCGGAATGAAGGCTGGCGGCGTGTGCGAGCTGAAACTTCCGCCAGAGCTCGCCTATGGCCACAACGGGCGACCACCGGTGCCTGCCGACGCCAAGCTGATCTTCAAGGTCGAATTGCTCAAGATCAAGCGTGGCAAGTAGCGCCGGGGCCGAGCCGGTCGGCGCGCCGCCATGCCGCCAGCGGTAAAATGACGGCACGCCTTTTGTTGCGAGGAGTGATGTTTCGATGGTTGTTGGTGTGCCCAGAGAGGTCAAGCAGGACGAGTATCGGGTTGCGATGACCCCGTCCGGTGTGATGAGCCTGGTTCAGGCCGGTCACTCGGTGGTTGTTGAAACCGACGCGGGGGCGGGCACCCACATCGGGGATGGCGCGTACGCCGCGGCGGGGGCCGAGATCGCGCCGGTCGAGGACGTCTGGCGGCGCGCCGACATGATCGTCAAGGTCAAGGAACCGCAGGCGGCCGAGTTCCCCCGAATCCGAGCGGGACAGGTGCTGTTCACCTACTTCCACTTCGCCGCAAGCGAGAGCCTCATGCACGCCATGTTGGACAGCAAGGCCGTGTGCATCGCGTACGAGACCGTGGAGTTGTCCAATGGTTCCCTGCCGCTGCTGACGCCCATGAGCGAGGTCGCGGGCCGGCTCAGTATTCAGGAGGGCGCGAAGTACCTCGAGCGCCCGATGGGTGGCCGGGGCGTGCTGCTGAGCGGCGTGCCCGGCGTGCGGCCGGGGGTCGTCGCGGTTCTGGGCGCAGGTGTGGTGGGGACCAACGCCGTCAAGGTCGCCGCCGGGTTCGGCGCCACCGTGTACGTGCTCGACATCGACCTTGAGCGCCTTCGCTACCTCGACGACATCTTCCCGAAGAACGTCATCACCTTGCACAGCAACCCCGGAACCCTCCAAGCCGTGCTCCAGGAGTGCGATCTGCTCATCGGTGCCGTGTACCTCGTCGGAGCCCGGACACCCGTGCTCGTGACGCGCAAAGACTTGGGTTTGATGAAGCCCGGCTCCGTGGTTGTGGACGTTTGTGTGGACCAGGGCGGCTGCTTCGAGACCACGCATCCGACAACGCATCGCGACCCGGTGTACGAGGTCGACGGCGTCATGCACTACGCCGTGGCAAACATGCCGGGCGCGGTTGCGCACACGTCCACCCACGCGCTTACGAACGCGACCCTTCCCTACGTCGTCAAGCTTGCCGACCACGGGCTTGACGCGCTCCGCCTTGATTCGGCCCTGCGGAAGGGCCTCAACGTGGCCACGGGAGACGTGACCCTTCAGGCAATTGCCGAACAATTCGACTGCCCCTTTGTGTCGCCGGAGAACTACCTTGCACGCGAGCAGGTAGGCCTGGCGTAGGAAAAAAACCATGCGAAACACCCTGATCACCCGAATCGTCGTCGTCGGTCTGCTTGCCGCGGTCTGGACCACCGCTCCCGCTCAAATCACCAAGCAGGGAGGGGGCTATCTCCTGCGGATGAAGTACACGAAGGGCGTCGTGGCGAAATACTCGATGACCACCACATCGGGCGCCACCTCGGGTGTGCCGGCGATGAACATGGTGATGCTCATGGAGACCAAGGTGCTCTCCGTGACCAACGGGGTGGGCGAAGTGCAGTACGTGATTGGCCCGATTTCCAACAACGGGCAGGCGATGGGCCAAAGGCAGACCGTGGTCGCCAAGATCGATTCGCGCGGCAAGACGCTGAGTTCCGGCGGCATGGCCCAGCAAATCAACAACTTGACCCTGCCCGCGACGGCCGTGAGACCTGGAGCGACGTGGACCGGTGTGCAGAGCACGCAGTCCGCAATGGGGGCCATCAACTTGAACGCGACCTACAAGTTCGTGGGTGTGAAGCTGGTCGGGGGCAGGTCCGTGGCGCAGATTCTGGTCACTGTCCAGGGCGGCAACAAGATGATCGCCACCAAGGGCACGGGCTCCGTGTTCCTGTTGGTTTCCGACGGCTCGCTGCACAGCACGAACTTGGACCAGAACATGACCCTCAGCGATGGTCAGGGCGGCAAGCCGATTCAGATGAAACTCAAGGTCGCCATCTCCCGCAAGTAGATGATGGGTCAAGCCGACGCCAGGGGCCCGCTGCGCATCGAATCGTGTGGCGACCGGGCCTTGGCGTCGTTGCTGGCACGCCACCCCAGGGTGCGGCACGACGGGGCGGTCGCGGGACCCCCCGGCGTTGGGTTTTCTCAGGGCGACTGGCGGCGGCATGTCGGGCAGGGCCGATGTGGGGAGGCACCCTTCGGTCTGCCAGAACTGGCCGACAACAACCCGTGGGTTTGCGCGGATTCGGTCGTGCTCCCGGGACCGTCGGCAACCCTCGCGCTGATCGCCGTGGGCCCACTCGTGCGTGCGGGTCTGATCACGGAAACCCCAACGGTGATGAGCAGCGCCGCCGACGCAGGGGACGCAGAGCAGGCGCTCGTTGCCGCAGGGTCCCCCCACGGGCTCGTGTGGGTCCACCAGCCTTTTGAGGACGATTCCGTTCTTGCGGCAACCGCCATGGCCGCGGTGACCACACCCGACGAGCCCGACGACTTCGACGCGCTGTTTGAAGAGGCCTACTCGCGGAGCTTCTTCGTGCGCAGGGACGAGACCTCCCCTTGGGATCTGGACCTGGTCCGGGGCCGACCGCACGCGGTGTACCGACTCAGGCTCACCCCGGACGAGCCCCTTTCGCTGCTGACGATCCAGGTCATGGCCGCGCGCGACGGAAAGGCTGGCGCCGCCCAGACCATCCACGCGCTGAACATCATGGCGGGCTTCGAAGAGACCCTCGGGCTGGAGGGGGAATCGACCCGCTGAACGCCCAGATCGTCGCCTGCAACCGTTGTCCACGGCTTGTGGCTTGGCGAGAGCAGGTGGCCGCGGAGAAGCGCCGGGCTTTCCTCGACGAGGCGTATTGGGGGCGTGCGGTGCCCAATTTCGGGGACGCCGAGGCAACCCGGCTGATCATCGGCCTTGCACCTGCGGCCCACGGCGCCAACAGGACCGGCCGCATGTTCACCGGGGATCGAAGCGGCGACTGGCTGTACGCGGCCCTGCACCGCGCCGGGGTGGCCAACCAGCCGACTTCTTGCGCCCTTCACGACGGACTCACCCTGAGCGGCGTGCTGATCACCGCCGCCGTGCACTGCGCTCCCCCCGCCAACAAGCCTCTGCCCGAGGAGTACGAGGCATGCAGACCGTACCTGCGCACGCTTCTCGAATCACGGTCGTGGAAGGCAATCCTGTGCCTCGGGGGCATCGCGTGGATAGAGACGCACCGGTGTCTGGGCGTTCGCGCACCGAAATTCGGCCACGGAGTGGTGTCCAGCCAACCCGGCCACCCGCGCGTCGTAGGTTCATACCACCCCAGCCAGCAGAACACGTTTACCGGCCGCCTCACGCAGCCGATGCTGGATGCCGCCATTGCAGCGTTCCTCGAAGAACCCCAAACTAATCGTTGACCAGAGGCACGCGCTTGAGTTCGACTCGGCGCACGGCACCGTCCCGGGAAACGGCGAGGCTAAGCTTGCTGTCGACCGCGCCCTCCATCAGCTTGTCCAGTTGCCGGTGGGTTAACCCCATGAGCTCATTGCCGTCAATGGACAGGATGCCGTCGCCCATCGCGATGCCCGCCTTTTCGGCCGGCCCGTCCGGTGCCACGCGCACCACGTAGGCCCGAGTGGCGTCGTCCTTCATCGTCACCGAGAGCCCCACGCCGCCGGTCGCGGTGTTCTCCACCTTGGCGGTGAACCTCTCGAGCCACACGCGGCGCCGCTCGTAATCCAGCACGATGTTGAAGTTCTTGAGGAACCCGAAGCCCACGGTGCCGTCTCCTTCGGACGAACTCGAGGGAAGGTCGATGATGTCCCAGAAGCTCTCCGCGACCGGCACGCCGAAGATGCTCAGCGCGGGCATCCGCTTGTACCAACTGTCCACCGGGCCCGAAGCTACCCAGGAGGACTTCACGAAGGCAGGATTGCGCGACTTTTCCCACAGGCCCACTCGTTCGAGCACTTCGCGGTGCGTGGTCGCGTAGTACGAGTTGCCCGTGTCCAGCGCGAGCACCATGCGCTTCCCTGCCGCGGTTCGAACCTCCATCA
>CAYJMZ010000207.1:0-3180 GCA_964370995.1 uncultured Fimbriimonadaceae bacterium
CCCCGAGCGCTCACCGTGCTGTTCGAGTCGCTGCCCTCGGAACTGCCCGTGCCGATTCTCATCGTGCAGCACATGCCGCCCGGGTTCACGGAGAGCCTTGGCAAGCGACTTTCGCGCTGCGGGTCTGTCGAGTGCCGCGAGGCGCGGAGTGGGGAGGCGCCGATGCCTGGAATGGCGCTGATCGCTCCGGGAGGCCGACACCTGGGGATCGACGCCCGCGGCGTGCTGCACCTGTATGACGAGCCCCCCATCCATGGGGTGCGTCCTTCCGCCGACATCCTGTTCATCACGGCGGCCAAGACGTACGGCTCACGGTGCGTGGGTCTGGTGCTGACCGGAATGGGCCGCGACGGCGCGGAAGGGGCCGTCGCGCTTCGCCAGGCGGGAGGTGTGGTGCTCGGCGAGAGCGAGTCAACGTGCACGATCTACGGGATGCCCCGGGCGGCCAAAGCCGCCGGCGGCATCGATGCCGAGTACCCCATCCAAGAGATGGCCTCGGCCCTGACCTCGATCTTGAGGGGTGCCCGTGCAGCCTGAACAACGCCACTGGGACGCCTTCTACCGCGACCTCAAATCAAGGTCGGGCATCGACCTGTCGCTTTACAAACAGGATCAGGTGCGCCGACGGATCCTCGCGATGGCGGCCTCTGACGGGGCGCGCGACCTCTCCGAATTTGGGTCGATGCTGGCGCGAGACCCCCAGGGCATATCCCGGCTGATGGTGCACCTCGCGATCAACGTCACCTCGATGTTCCGCAACCCCGAGAAGTGGCGCGTGCTCGAGGAGCAGGTGCTGCCGGAACTCCTCCGGCGGACCGGCGCGATATCGGCGTGGAGCGCCGGGTGCAGCCACGGCTCGGAACCGTTCTCGCTGGCCGCCCTGCTGAACGAGCGATCGCCGGGTCTCCACCGCATTCTCGCGACCGACCTCGACCACGAAGCGCTCGACCACGCGAAAGCAGCCACGTTTCTGCCCACCCAACTCGAAGCGATGCCGCGACAGTCCTTGCGGGAGCAGTTCGAGGCGTGCGAGGGTGGTTACCGGCCCAACAGCGTTCTGCGCCGCATGGTCGTGTTTGGCCGGCACAATCTGCTTGAGGCCCCTCCGCAACAGGGGTTCGACCTGATCTTGTGCCGCAACGTGACGATTTACTTCAACGAAGAAGCGAAAGCTCTCCTGAACCGCAACTTCTATGACGCGCTCCGGCCGGGAGGATTCCTGCTGGTCGGCAACACCGAGCGCATTTTCGACAGCCGCGAGATCGGATTCGAATCTCCCCACACGTGCTTCTACCGCAAACCCGAAGGAGGGGCCCAGCTATGGCAACACGCGTCCTGATCACCGACGACGCCCTGTTTATGCGCACCGCGCTCAAGAACATTCTCACGGAGAATGGATTTGAGGTGGTCGGCGAGGCGGAAAACGGCGCGATGTCGATCGAAATGTACACGTCGCTCAAACCCGATGTGGTGCTGATGGACATCACCATGCCCGAAATGGACGGCATTGAGGCGCTCCGTGCGATCCGGGCCGCCGATCCCCACGCGCGGGTCGTGATGTGCACGGCCATGGGCCAGAAGAGCCTTGTGGTCGAGGCGATCAGCGCCGGGGCGAGGGACTTCGTCGTCAAACCCTTCGAGGCCAAACGCGTGGTGGACGCCGTCAACAAACTCGCCGCGTAGGTCTCCGATGAGGGTTGAACACGTCCGACCGTTCGCGGAGGCATCCGTCGAGGTTTGCACGACCCTGCTGGGGCTTTCCCCAGATCGGGGCGACCTCACGGCGTGCGTGGGCCTGTGCACCACCCAGCAGATCAACGCCCTGTGCGGCATCACGGGGGACGTCGAGGGCTACGTGATGCTGAGCATGTCCGCGCGCACCGCGGCGCAGATCGCGGGCAAATTGAGCGGGGTGCCGGTGGTCACCTTCGACGCCTCCGCGACCAGCGCGATCGCCGAGTTTGCGAACATCATCGGAGGGCGAAGCCTCACGCTTCTTTCCGAAAGCGGACTCGTGTGCGGGCTGGAGCCTCCCACCATCATCCGGGGCTCGAACACCCCGATCCAGGGCGCGAGGGGCCCGGCGCTGCGCATTCCGCTCGTGTTCACGCCGTGGGGAGAGATCGACCTCCAGGTCAGTCTGTTCGGCGCGGCCACGCAGGCTGCGTAGAGTGCGGAGTGGGCCCGAGGTCCCTTCAGTGCAACGCCCCGGCGCCCGGGAGGGTAGGAAGAGCAATGGCCCAGCGCAAGCACCTCGACGGCATCTCCTCCGCGGCATTCATCGCCGACACCGACCGCATTGCACTCGATGCCCTAAAACGCGTGCCGCTGCTGCCGCAACTGATCCAGAAGTTCTACGAGGTCGGCATCGATCGCTGGATGTATTGCTACAACATGTCGATGTCGGTGCGCTGCGGACCACGCCAGTACCAGACGCTGTACAAGATTCTGAAGGAGTCCGCGGCGGTGCTCGACATGCCCGAGCCCGAACTGTACATCACCAACAACCCGTTCCCGAACGCGTTCGCCGGCGGCGTCGAGCGCCCGTACATCACGTTGCGCTCGTCGATGATCGACACCCTGACCGACGAGCAGCTCTACCACCTGATGGGCCACGAGCTGGGGCACGTCAAGGCCGGGCACATCCTGTACAAATCCGTGGCCTCGGTGCTGCTGCCGCTGCTCGAGATGATCGGACGGCGCACCTTTGGATTGGGCGACGTCGCCAGCATCGGGATCATGCTCGCCTTCTACGAGTGGTCGCGCCAGGCCGAACTGACCGCCGACCGTGCGGGGCTTCTCGTGTCGCAGTCGCTGGACACGTCGATCGACGCGAACCTCGCTCTGGCCGCCGGGCCGAACCGCCTGTCCAACGAGATGAGCCGCGACGCGTTCATGGACCAGGCGCGCGCGTACCAGGAAGCCGGCACGCTGGAGTCTGTGGGCAAGGTGCTGATCTTCATGCTGATGAGCAGCACGTACACCCACCCCATGCCCGTGCACCGCACGCAGGAGCTCGAGCGCTGGGTCGAGACCGGCGCCTACGACCGCATCCTCGCCGGCGACTACGCCCGCGTGGGCGACGTGAAGGTCGGTTGAGGGGAGAGTGTTGAGTGTTGAGTGTTGAGGCGGACGCAACACAATCCTTGTATCCTTTCCCTGATGGGTCCGGCTCAACAC
>CAYJMZ010000207.1:3190-5570 GCA_964370995.1 uncultured Fimbriimonadaceae bacterium
GCTCCCAAAATATTCTCTTTAATTTTTTCCCGTGGGGCCCCGCTAAAAAAAAAAAACACTCAACACTGCACCCCGAGGGCCGTGGTGCTCCTGAGTGGGGGATTGGACTCGGCGACGGTGCTTGCCATCGCGCGTGCCGAAGGGTTTGAGCCGCGCGCCCTGACGGTGCTGTACGGGCAACGGCACGCCGTGGAGGTCGAGGCTGCCAGGCGTGTGGCGCTTGCCATGGGGGTCGCCGAACACCGTTTCGTTCGCGTGGAACTCGAGGTGCTGGGAGGATCTGCGCTTACGGACGCCATCGAGGTTCCCAAGGACCGTGTGGACGACGGCGGAATTCCGGTCACGTACGTGCCGGCGCGCAACACGGTGTTCCTGTCGCTGGCCCTGGGATATGCGGAGGTGCTCGGCGCGACGGACGTGTTCGTGGGGGTGAACGTGGTGGACTACAGCGGGTATCCCGATTGTCGTCCCGAGTTCGTGCGGGCGTTCGAGGCGCTGGCCAACGTCGCGACCAAGGCCGGGGTCGAGGGCGCACGCTTCCACGTGCACGCTCCGCTGATGACGCTCACGAAGCCCGAGATTATCACCCGGGGTCTGGAACTCGGCGTGGACTACAGCCTCACGCACTCGTGCTACGATCCTGACGTGGATGGGCGCGCGTGCGGCCGATGCGATTCATGCGCGATCCGCGCCCGGGCGTTTGCCGCGCTGGGAATCCCAGACCCCCTCGACTCTGTATCCTCCCCATCCGATCCCCGACATCCGGCTTGAAACCTCTCCGCGACCGTCGACCCTCCCCCTCAATCCTGAATCCTCAATCCTAGAATCCTCTCCCCACGAGCCCTGATGTCTAACTTGCGCATCGCCGAGATCTTCGCCTCGATCCAGGGTGAGGGCGGATGGACGGGCACGCCGTCGACGTTCGTGCGCGTCAGCGGCTGCAACCTGCGGTGTGCGTGGTGCGACACCCCGTACGCGAGCTGGGCGCCCGAGGGGCCTGTGATGGAGGTTGGCGAGATCGTGGCGCGCGTCGAGGGACTTGGCGTGAGGCACGTGGTGCTCACTGGAGGCGAGCCGATGCTGTTCGAGCCGATCGTGGAGCTCGCGGGAGCCTTGGGCAACCTGGGGCACGTGCTGACGGTCGAGACCGCGGGCACCGTGTTCCGCGACGTGCGTTGCGACCTGATGTCGATCAGCCCCAAACTCGCGAACTCCACCCCGGCTGAGGCCCCCGGCTGCGAGGGTGTTTGGCAGGAGACCGGGGGAAGGGTGGCTGTCAACGGACCGGCGCCGAAAGGATGGCGAGACCGCCATGAGGCTGCAAGGGCCAACCTTGAGCCCCTTCGCAGACTCCTGGGGGCCTACGACTACCAGCTGAAGTTCGTGGTGAACCCGGAAGGCCCCGATGACGATCTTGGCGAGATCCACGCCCTGCTGTCCAAGTTGGGTGGCCTCGCCCCGGGGAGCGTGATGCTCATGGCCGAAGGCATCGACCCCGAAACCCTCACCCGCCGCGAACGCCTACTGGCCCCCGTGTGCCTCGAACACGGCTACCGCCTCAGCCCGAGGCTCCACGTTCACTGGTTCGGCAACACCCGTGGCACGTGAGCGGGGGGGATTACGATTTACGATTTACAGCTTGGGGTGCCCCCCGGCAGTCGCAAATTCGTTATCGCAAACACGTAGATCGTCAGTCGTCAGTCGTCAGTCGTCAGTCCCCAGCCGCGTTCTCAAAATCACCACAGACAACCCGCCGTCAGAACGTCCTATCGACCACCGGTGGAGTTGCTTCATAAAGGGGATGTGGCGAAATCCCTGGGACCCCCGCGGCGCACCGGCCAGACGCTTTACTTGGTGGCGGGCCTGCTGTGCGTGGGCATCGGCGTAGTGAATCTCGCGATTCCCGGTCTTCCTTCCACGGTGTTCTTCATCCTCGCGCTGTGCGCGTTCGAGCGCAGCAGCCCGCGCCTCGAGGGGTGGCTGTTGAACCATCGGGTGGTCGGTCCCACCCTGCGGAACTGGCGCGCGAATGGCGCGATCGCCCCGCGTGTCAAGTTCGTGTCGATCACGATGATCTGGGTGTTTATCGGCATCTCGGCTTGGGTGATCCCAGCGATTTGGGTCAAGGGGCTTCTGCTCGCGACCGCAGCGGCGCTCACGGCGTATCTCGCGACGCGGCCCCGTGCGTAGGCTTTCGGGTTGTTTCACGCTGAGAACGCGGAGTTTCGCAGAGATTCTTGCGTCGCTCTGCATTGCTAACCCTCTGTTTCTTGCTTCCTGCGAAGATTCTCGAGCCCCCTCGGCTCGACCAGACTCCTTTCGGTCTTTTAGAGTGCGCGGACTCCCGGTCCGCGCTTTGCAGGGCGGCGGAGCCGCTTCG
>CAYJMZ010000208.1:0-5559 GCA_964370995.1 uncultured Fimbriimonadaceae bacterium
TCACCACGGTGGAGGAGCGGGAGGTCCTCCTGAAGGAGGCGCGTTGGAACGTGTTCCGCATCGACGCCGACGACGTGCTGATCGACCTGCTCACCGACTCGGGCACCAGCGCGATGTCTGCAGCACAGTGGGGCGCCATCATGGTCGGCGACGAGTCGTACGCGGGCTCTCGCAGCTACAAGCGGTTCGAATCGGTCGTGCGAAGCATTTTTGGGTTCAAGCATGTGATCCCGACGCACCAGGGACGTGCCTCCGAGAAGATCCTGATGAGCCTGGTCGGGGGCGCCGGCAAGATCGTCCCGAACAACAATCACTTCGACACCACGCGCGCCAACATCGAGTTCACGGGGGCGCGGGCGCTCGATCTGGTCGTGGACGAAAGCCACGATTTCGACGCGATTCTGCCTTTCAAGGGCAATGTCGACCTCGCCAAACTCGAAGCCTTGCTCGATGCGAACGCCGGCTCCGTGCCGATCGGGATGGTGACCATCACGAACAACACGGGCGGCGGCCAGCCGGTGAGCATGGCAAACATCCGCGCGGTGTCCCAGGCGCTCCACGCGCGCGGCATCCCGTTCATCATCGACGCGTGCCGCTTTGCGGAGAACGCGTGGTTCATCAAGCAGCGGGAAGCGGGATACGCGGACAAGACGCCCCTGGAGATCGCGCGCGAGATGTTCTCGTACGCCGACGGCGCCACCATGAGCCTCAAGAAGGACGGGTTCGGCAACATCGGCGGGTTCCTGGGGCTCAACGACGACGCACTCGCCGACGGCGCGCGCAACCTGCTGATCCTCACCGAAGGCTTCCCCACGTACGGTGGTCTCGCGGGGCGCGACCTCGAGGCGCTCGCCGTCGGTCTGGTCGAAGTGCTCGACGAGCGCTACCTGGAGTACCGCCAGGCAACCGTGAAGTTCCTCGCGTCCCGGCTCGATGGCGCGGGGGTCCGCGTGGTCAAGCCCGCCGGAGGGCACGCGGTGTACATCGACGCGAAGCACTTCTATCCGACGGTGCCCGCCGAGGCCTTCCCCGGCCAGGTGCTCGTATGCGAACTCTACCGGCGCGGGGGGATCCGGGGGGTCGAGATCGGCTCGCTGATGTTCGGACGCCACGTAGACGGCCGCGAGGAGCCCGCAGACCGGGAGTTGGTGCGCCTCGCCCTGCCCCGCCGCGCGTACACCCAGGCGCACGTGGGGTACGTCGCCGAGGTCATCTGCGAGATGTTCCTAGACCGCGACCAAGCGCGCGGCCTGCGGATTGTGAAGCAGGCCCCATTCCTCCGGCACTTCACCGCGGAGTTGGAGCAGGTGTAACCCCACAAGATTCCCTACGACGGCGAGCCGTTCGGCGCGGGCTCGTCGACCTTCACCGCGGGGTCGGCGAGGAGTTCGCGGCCAACGAAGAACAGCAGCAGGAAGAAGTTGAGCGCCAAGATCGTCGAGCCCACGAGCCACGGTGTTTTCATCGCAGCCTCGTTGCCTCGGTCGAACCAAACCTGCCACTCGTGCACGATCCACGCGCCGGCGCCCGCACCCAACACCAGCAGCAGGACCACGAAGAACCAGCCGCCCAACAGTTCGCGCCCGCGCTTGAGGTTCCACAGGGCCACGGGGAACGCCACGATGTACGAAACCTCCAGATAGGTGGGTGACGGCTGCCCCAGCACAAGCATGGCGACCTTTGCCAAGATCAGCGCCCAGCACGCGAGCAGAATGAACCGCATCGCGCCGTCGCCCCCTTTACCGTTGCCGTTGTGCACTCCCATCGCGTGTCACCCCCGAAGGGCTTTCTCTATTATCTACCAAAGTATGGGTTCCGCGCCAGGCTTTGTTGCCGGGTTTGCCGGGTACTCCTGCTCGTAAGACGAATCGACCGCCCGATCCGACGCGCCGAGTCGCGGTCATAATCTCCCCGATGCAGGTGCCCACCAAGGACGAGTTTCTCCGCCTGGCCGCGGCCGAACGCCCGATCTCCGTGTCCCGCGACATCCTCGCCGACGTCGAAACGCCCCTCAGCGCGTACTGGAAACTCGCGTCCGACGAGACGTTCAGCTTCCTGCTCGAGAGCGTCACGGGGGGAGAGCAGCTCGCGCGCTACAGCATTCTGGGGGTCCGGCCCAGACTCGTCCTGCGAGCACAGGGGAACCGCGTCCGGCGCATCACCCCGCACAGCGAAAAGCGGGAACTCCTTGCGGCGGGCACCGACCCGCTCGACCTTCTCAAGGCCGCGATGGGCCCGGCGCCCCTTGAGGACTCCACCCTCCCAAGGTTTTGCGGCGGGGCCGTGGGCATGTTGGGATACGACCTCGTGCGGTTCTTCGAGCGCCTGCCCGACGGACCCGAGGACGATCTGGCCATCGACGACATGGCGATGATGCTCGCCGACGCCGTGGTTGTGTTCGACCACGCCCGCAACGCGATCCGCATCGTGGTGCAGGCCCAACCCTCGCCCGAAGGCTACGACGCCGCGAGCGCGGAGATCGAGCGAATCGTGGCCCGGCTCAAGCGCCCGCTCCCGGAGCTCCCCAATTCCCGCTCCGACGTGGCGCCCGTGGAGTCGAATATGTCGCAGGACACGTTTGAAGCGGGGGTGCGCCGTGCGATCGAGTACATCGCCGCAGGAGACTGCATCCAGGTGGTGCTGTCCCAGCGGTTCTGCACGCAGGTTCACGCCCACCCCGTCAGTATCTACCGGGCCCTGCGCTCCCTCAACCCCTCCCCATACATGTTCCTGCTCAGGTTCGGGGACTTCGACGTTGTGGGCGCCTCACCGGAGATTCTCGTCAGTCTGGCTGGGCGCGAGGCCCGTGTGCGGCCCATCGCCGGCACGCGTCCGCGGGGCGACACGCCGGTCGAGGACGCCCGCCTGGCCACCGAACTTCTCGCCGACGAGAAGGAGCGCGCCGAACACATCATGCTGGTCGACCTCGGGCGCAACGACCTCGGCCGCGTGTCCAAGACCGGCACCGTGCAGGTCAACGATCTGATGACGGTCGAGCGGTACAGCCACGTGATGCACATCGTGAGCGACATCACGTCCACCCTCGAACACGGCAAGGACGCCTTCGACCTGCTCCGCGCGACTTTCCCCGCCGGCACCGTGAGCGGGGCGCCCAAGGTGCGGGCGATGGAGATCATCGACGAGCTCGAGCCCTCGGGCCGCGGACTGTACGCGGGGGCCGCGGGGTATGTGGGCGCGAACGGAGACATGGACATGTGCATCGCGATCCGCACGATCTGCCTCAAAGCCGGCATCGCGTACGTGCAGGCCGGCGCGGGCCTCGTGTACGACTCGGTGCCCGCCCGCGAGTTCGAAGAGTGCCAAAACAAGGCCCGGGCATGCCTTCGCGCGATCGAAATGGCCCAATCCGGGCTCGAGTGATTTCGTGGCGGCGCCGGGTGCCCTGGGTGCCACGCCCGTTCCGATGGGCGTGCGGCCGGGGCACCCGGTTCCGTGTTCCCACCGTGCTGTTCAGACCGGATTGCGACTAGCCCCGCGACTACAGGTGAAGGTCTTGCCCGACCTCTTCCTGATGCACGGGCCCCTGCTCCAGTCGCTCGCGCAGATGCACCGCCGCCTCGCCGAGTTTGGAGGCCGTCCGATCAGTGAGTTCGAGCACCCTGCGGTTCGTGTACCGCACCATGGCCCGAAACGCCAAGAAGGCAATGCCCCAGACACCCCCCAAAAGAAGCGCCGCAAAGAGGAATTTGCTGCCGACGGTCATTCCAGCGTCCAATCCTTTTCCGATTAAACCCAAGCCGATCAGCGAAACAACGAACGCCGGAATGAACGCTGGGAGCATCGCCAAGAACGCCTGCGACTTGACCCGCAGCACGGTCTTCCCGTTGCGCGGCGAGACGTTGACGTTGCATTGCCCCAGCCCTGCCATTCAGGTGTAGTTGATGGCCCGCCCGATGTTGACCGTGCTGCCCTGCATCCCCGGTACAGGAACGAACTCCTCGATTACGAGGGCTAGGGACTCCTCCGGCAAGTCGCCGTCGATGACCCGCTCCAGGGTCCGCTCGAACGAAGCGATCGTGCCGGTGTCCGAGAGCGTGCTCGACCCGACTTCGCTGATCGCGTGGGCAAGCGCATCCTCGTCGATCCCAAGCTCCTTCGCGACGCGTCGAACCTCGCTTTCGGAAATCCCCGCAGAAGCAGGCCCAGGCGTGTCGGACCGGCTTTGGTGCTCGGCTGCCTTACGGATGATCTCGCTGACCTGCTGCTCGGTGAAATGACGCTCCATGGACCAAAAACCCTACGTAGGAGTCACCCCATCCGTTCCACCGTCGGGTTAGACTTGGTGCATGTTGCTCGCCACCGCCCTTGTTGTCGCGTCCTTCGCCGTGATGCAACGCCCCACAGCCCCCATCGAAACCCGCTGGGCCAAGGACGTGTCCCTGGAGCACCCGCACCCCGAGTACCCGCGCCCCCAGATGGTGCGGTCCAGGTGGCTGAGCCTAAACGGCAGGTGGGACCTTGCGATCGTCCCCCGCACCTCCGCGCAGCCGCAGACGTGGGGCAAGTCGATTTTGGTGCCCTTCCCCGTAGAGTCGGCACTTTCGGGGGTGATGGAACGCGTCAAGCCCGAGCAGGCGGTGTGGTATCGCCGCACGGTCAAGGTGCCGAGCGGATGGAAGGGGCGCACGCTGTTGCACTTCGGCGCGGTCGATTGGGAGACCACGGTGTGGCTCAACGGGCACGAACTCGGCACGCACCGCGGCGGTTACGACCCCTTCTCCTTCGACCTCACGCCGCACCTGCGCGCCGGTTCGCAGGAGCTGGTGGTGCGCGTTTGGGACCCCACCGACACGGCTACGCAACCCCGCGGCAAGCAGGTCGGCAACCCTTCGGGCATTTGGTACACCCCCACCACGGGGATCTGGCAAAGCGTGTGGATCGAGCCCGTGCCGGAGCGCGCGATCGAGCGGCTCCAAATCAACGCCACCAACCTCGGGGGCAACGTAAAGGTGCGGGCGACGGGCCCAGGGCTTCAGGGTCTTCGGCTTGAGGCCACGGTCGGCGAGACGAAGGCGGTGGGGCCCGCAACCGAGCCGCTGACGCTCAAGGTGGCCAGCCCGCAACTGTGGAGCCCCGAGAGTCCGCACCTCTACCCACTCGTGGTGCGCGTGTTTGACGGCAACCGCGAGGTGGACCGCGTCAACTCCTACTTCGGCATCCGCTCCGTGGGACTGGTGAAGGACAGCGGCGGGCTCACCCGGCTGGCGCTGAACGGAAAGCCCTACTTCATGATCGGACCCCTCGACCAGGGGTTCTGGCCCGACGGGCTGTACACCGCGCCCACGGACAAGGCGCTGCGCTACGACGTCGAGATGACCAAACGCCTCGGGTTCAACCTGATCCGCAAGCATGTCAAGGTCGAGCCCGCCCGCTGGTATCGCCACTGCGACGAGCTGGGCATGCTCGTGTGGCAGGACATGCCGAGCGGCGACAAGTACATCGGTGGCGCCGATCCCGATGTGGACCGCACCCCGGAGTCCGCCTCGCAGTTCGAGGCCGAACTCACCGGCGTGGTGCGTCTGCTGGAGAACCAGCCGT
>CAYJMZ010000209.1:0-5545 GCA_964370995.1 uncultured Fimbriimonadaceae bacterium
CGGCGGCGAGGGGGCGGCGCACTTGGGCCGCGGGGTTGCCGGGGGGGTCGATCGTGTGCGCGCGCCAGCCGCAGGCGAGGGCGCCGGCGACGTTGTGGAGCCCGTCGTCGAAGAACACGATCGAGGCGGGATGGCGTCCCGTCGCGCGCTCGACGGCGCGGAAGATCGCGGGCTCAGGCTTCTGAAGTTGGAGCTCGTGGGACGCGAACTTGTGGTCGAGCGCCTCGATGCCTGGGAACTCGCCGCTGTGGGCCATGCGCCTCCAGTGCAGGGCATTCGTGTTCGACAGGCACCCCGTCGCGATCCCGGCTGCGTGAAGCTCCTGGACGAGCGCTTCGGTGCCGGGGTACGCCTCGTCGAGGATCGCGTGGTGCACGGCCTCGGCGTCGGCGCGGCTTGCCAACCCGAGGTGTGCGGCCAGGGCGGCTAGAAACGGCGCCGCGTGTAGGTCGCCTGCCTGAAACGCCTCGAACGCGGGGAACCCGCCAAGCTCGTCGAGCGCCTCGGGCCGACACCGCGTGGCAACCCCGGCGTGCTCGGCCGCTTCTCCCCACGTGGGGTGGATGCGCACCATCACACCTCCCAAATCGAAGCACACGAACACGGAGGTCATCTTTCTAAGTGTGGCATTACCCCGCAATTCTTACAGGGGTATCGCGCGGGATTCCTACCGACTCATGGAGGGGGACCGCGCATGGGCACATGGATGGCAATCGGAATCGCAGCGGCGTGCGCCGCACCGCCGGCAGGCACTCTGCCGGACGTCTTCGAGCACCTATTCGCGGCCCGCGTCGCGGCCTCGTCCGGGTGGATGCACGCGGCAAAGGCCCACACCGACCTGTTCTTGTTCCCTCAGGGGCTGACCGTCCGGATGGATCTCGACGCCGTGTGCCCCCCGCGCCGGGAACGCGCGCGCCGAGTGCTGATCGAAGCCGCCGGCTGGTGGGAGCAGGCCCTGCACAGGCCGGGATTGTTCATTTGGACGGACGGCGACGCGCCCGTGTGCGTGCGCCTGGTGCGCCGCATCCCAGGCTCGTCGGGCGATGTCGGCGGTTGGACCCAATGGCTGCGAACGGTCACGACGTCGGGAGACGAAGTGCTCGAGCGCTCGTTTGAGGCCGACATCCAGGTGCGCTGGCTCCCAGAGGCTGCGATGCGGCATGTGGCTGCCCACGAACTCGGACACATCTTGGGACTTGCCGACAGCGTGCACGTCGGCGACGTCATGGGCCCCGTTGACCTGCGGCACCCCGCAGACAGGCTGTCCGACGCCGATGAGGCCGCCCTCGCCGCCGTGCAGACGCCCGTTCGCGACGTCCCCAGGCCAAGCGCCGCGGGAGTGCCACGGGTATAACGCGACCGATGCGGTTGCTTGAGGCGCTAAAGAGGCCGGTGTTGATTGGGGACGGCGCGAACGGCACGTGCCTCTTCGAGCGCGGCTTTACGCGAATCCCGTACGATCTGGCCAATATCATGGCGCCCGACCTGGTGCGCGCGGTTCACGCCGAGTACTTCGACGCGGGTGCCGACTTCGTGGAGACCAACACGTTCCAGGCCAACCGTATTCGCCTCGACATCGTGGGCGTGGACGCCTGCGAGGTCAGCCTCCAAGGCGCACGCTTGGCGCGCGAGGCCGCGGGGCCCGACCGGTTGGTGCTGGGCTCCATGGGCCCGATCGGCAAGCCGATGGCCCCGATCGGCGGCACGAGCGAGGAAGAGGTGTTTGCCGCGATGGCCGAGCAGGCAGCGGCGCTCGTGGCAGGCGGCGTCGACGGGTTCCTGCTCGAGACGTTCATCGACATTGGGGAGATGCGCGTGGCGGTTGAGGCCGTGCGCTCCGTTTCCGACCTTCCCCTCATCGTGTCCAAGGCGTACATCGAGGATGGGGAGATGCTGGCCGAGGGGCATCCGGCCCGATGTGCGCGCGAGATGGCCTCGTGGGGCGTTGCCGCCATCGGGGCCAACTGCGTGGTGGGGCCCCAGCGCATGCTCGACCTCGTGCGGATGATGGTCGAGGAGGTCGACATTCCGGTGCTGGCGTTCCCCACACCGGGCCTTCCACAACTGGTCAAGGGAATCGTCACGTACGACACGTCGCCCCAGTACTTTGCCAAGGCCGCCGCGCGCCTGATCGAGGCCGGCGCCCGCATCGTCGGCGGGTGCTGCGGAACCACGCCGGAGCACATCCGGATGCTGCGCGCCTACGCGGACTCAACCGGTGTCAAAGCCCGGCCCAAGCACCGCGCCGCCGTGGTGGCCGGCGAGCGCGAGCCCCTCCTGGGGTCCGAGCCCACCGAGTTGGCGCTGAAGCTGGGCCACAAGTTCCTCATTGCGGTCGAGATGGACCTGCCGCGCGGCCTGAACGTGGACCGTGTGCTGGCGGGTGCGAAGTCGCTCAAAGTGCGCGGGGCGGACCTCATCGACGTGTCCGACGGCGCGCGCGCACGGCTCCGAATGAACCCGATGTCGGTGTGCTCGATCATCCAGAACCGAGTTGGGATCGAGACCATGATGCACTTCTCGTGCCGCGACCGCAACCTGCTCGCCGTTCAGGCCGACCTGCTCGGGTGTCATGCGATGGGCGTTCGAAATATCCTTGCTGTAACTGGAGATCCTGCAAATATCGGCGACTATCCCAGCGCGACGAGCGTGTTCGACATCGACTCGATCGGCCTTATCCGCATCCTGAGCCGGCTCAACGACGGGATCGATTTGGCGGGCTACAGCGTTGGCATGAAATGCGCGTTCACCATCGCGGCGGCGTTCAACCCGCTGGCGCTCGATCTCGAGCTCGAACTCGACCGGCTCAAGCGCAAGGTGGATGCCGGAGTGCATTTGGTGTACACGCAACCGGTTTTTGAAGACGCCGATGTGGACGACACCCTCGAAGTGGCTCGGGGCCTCGGGGTTCCGTGCTTTGTCGGCGTGTTGCCCCTGCGCAATGCGCGCCATTGCGAGTTCATGCACAACGAGGTGCCCGGCATCCGCATTCCCGAGTGGCTTCGGCAGAAGATGGGCGATGCCGAAGACGACGACGCTGCGCGGGAGATCGGGATCGCCGAGGCGCAGCGTCTGTCTGCGACGCTCAAGCCCAAGGGTGCCCAAGGCCTGTACCTCATGCCTCCGTTCGGGAATCCGGCCATCGCGGAGCGCGTGATGGAGGCCGTGCTGTAGCATGGCGGCGCCTCTCCGGATGACGCGCCGGGCCCTGCTCCGCGCGGGGATGGCGGGTGTCGCGGGTTCGGCGGTCACCATGGCGTACGCAGACCGTTCCGCGCACAGTATCGCGCTCGAGCGCCACACGCTGCGGCTTCCCAAGTGGGACGCCGATGGCTTTCGAATCGTGGTGATCTCGGACGTGCACGTAAACACCGAGACCGCCATGAGGCGCGCCCGTGCGGCCTCGGAGTTGGCCCTGGCCGAAGGGCCGGACCTCGTGGTGGTCGTCGGGGATTTCGTGAACACGAGCCGCACATTCGCCCTGGAGTTCATCCGCCAGTCGTTCGAGCCCCTCGGAGGGCTCGCGTGTCCGTGCGTCGCCGTGATGGGCAACCACGACTACTGGACCGAGCAGCCCCGCAGGGTTGTGGACGCCGTGGTCGCTGGCCCGATGCGGCTGCTGCGCAACGAGCGCTTTGAAACGCAGGGCGTGATGGTGGCGGGGGTGGACGACGCGATCGCCGGTCGGCACCGCCTTGAGTTCATCGACGAGGGGTCGTGGTCGGGGTCGGTGGTGTCCCTGCTTCACGAACCCGATTTCGTGCGGCTGATGCCGGTGCGGGTTGGCCTGCAGATCAGCGGCCACAGCCACGGGGGGCAGATGTGCCTGCCGTTTGGCATCCCGATCCACACGCCGCCGGGTGCGCGGGACTACGTTGCAGGCTTCTACCCCCAGGCGCCGGTCCCGCTGTACGTGACGCGCGGCGTGGGCACGGTCGGCCCCGATCTCCGCACGTTTTGCGCGCCCGAAGTGAGCGTGCTCACCCTGATGGGGGTCGCGTGAAGCTACGCTCGTTGCTGTGGGGGCTGGCGGGCGCGTCGGCGGCGACGCTTGCGTACGGGGCTGCCGTGGAGGCCAAACGCCTCGTCTTGGAGCGCCGCACGCTGCGGTTGCCGCTTTGGCCCGCGCATCTCGAAGGCTTCACGGTCGCCCTGGTTGCCGACTTTCACCTCGGGAACCTCGCGTCGAAGGACCTTGCCCAGCGGGCGATCGCGATGGCGCTCGACGCGTCGCCGGACATGGTGGTGCTCGCGGGCGACCTGGTGTCGAGTTGGCATTCGGCGGTGATTCCGATGTTGGGCGAGGTGCTCGAGCCGTTGCTGTTGATGAACGGGCGCGTGTGCGCGGTGCCGGGGAACCACGAGTACCGCGGCGGAACTCCCGAGGTGATGCGCTCGATGTGCGAAGCGCTGGGCATTCGCTTGCTGCGCAACGAGGCGTGGAGCGCGGCCGGCGTGACGTGGGTGGGCGTCGATTCCGCCAACGCGGGGCGCGCCGATCCCATCGCGGCGATGGCGCACCCGAACCGCGCGGACGGCGAGCCCGTGGTGGCGGTGTGGCACGAGCCCGACGTGGTTGGGTGGCTTCCGCACGGCGCGGCGCTGATGCTGGCGGGCCACAGCCACGGGGGGCAGTTCACGTTTCCATGGGGGTGGACGCCCATGCACACCCGAAACGGCGAAACCTACGTGCGGGGCTTCTATCCCGGTGCCGCGACACCCCTGTACGTGTCGCGCGGGGTGGGCACCACGCTGTTCCCCGCCCGCCTCGGGTGTGCGCCCGAAGTCTCGCTGCTCAAGCTGGTTGGGGGTTCGGTGGTTTGATGGTTTGATGGTTTGGTGGTTTGGTGGTTTGATGGGGCGGAGGGGCTCCGGATCTGCCCCACCAAACCACAAACCACAAACCACGAACCCTTACGCTGCCCGGGACGACCTCGCGGCCGCTTGAACCTGGTTGCGGCCGAGGTTCTTGGCGGCGTACATCGCGCGGTCTGCGGCTTCGATCAACGCGCCCGGGGTGACCGGCTCGACGGTCTCGCTGCTCGCCGCACCGATGCTAAGCGTGATGGCGCGGAGGGACCACGTGTGTTGCTCGATCGCCTGGCGCAGGCGCTCGGCGATCTCGATGGCTTCGGCCAGGCCCGTGTTTGGCAGGATGACCGCGAACTCCTCGCCCCCGTAGCGCGCGACGATGTCCGAGGTGCGTGCGAGCCCGCTCAACAACGCGGCCACGGTGCGCAACACGGTGTCGCCTTCCGGGTGGCCGTATGTATCGTTGTAGGCCTTGAAGTGGTCGATGTCGATCAGTAGGAACGCGATGGGGGTGCCCTCTCGTGAGGAGCGGGAGACCTCCTGGAGCAGGCGGTCTTGCATGGTTCGGTGGTTGGGCACGCTGGTGAGGCCGTCGTTGGAGGCCAGGCTCTCCAGTTGCCGGTTCACATCGTTGAGCTCGGCCGTCCGCAACTCCAACTGCAGGCTGTACTCGGTCAGTGCCTCCATCTGTTGGCGCATCTGCAGTTCGTGGTTGCGCTGGTCGGTGACGTCG
>CAYJMZ010000210.1:0-5542 GCA_964370995.1 uncultured Fimbriimonadaceae bacterium
GCGTACGGCGCCACGCTGGGGTTGGCGCCGCGCATGAGCTCCCGAATCCGCTCCTCCACGCCGCTTTCGCCGATTCCCACCACGCGCAGCACCCGCGAGTGGATCACGTCGCCGCTCACCAGGGGGACGAGGCGAGCACGCACGAGGTCCAGCATCGGAACGAACTCGCCCTTGGGGCCTGGGAGCGCGATCACGATCTTGCTTCCGGCGCGGCAGAACAGACCGGGGGCGGTGCCGTTGGGATTGTCAAGCACAACTGCATCGGCCGGGCGCATGGCCTGGCGGAGCTGGGAGTCGGTCCACTTCAGACGCCGATCGGCAAAGATCGCCCGGATGCCCGCCTCGATCTCGGTGTCGTGCACGAGCCCAACCCCGAGGGCCGCGGCGATGCCGTCGCGCGTGAGGTCGTCCTCGGTGGGCCCCAACCCGCCGATCGTGAACACGAGGTCGGCGCGGCCCAGAGCCAACCGCAAGGCATCCGCAAGCCGCCCAAGGTTGTCCCCCACCGTCTGCCGGTGGTGGTGCGCGATGCCGAGTTCCGGCAGGAGGCGCCCGAGGGCCTGCGCGTTTGTGTCTGCGATCTGCCCCATCAGCAGTTCCGTGCCCACGGACACGATCTCGGCGGTCATGGAGCGAGATTACCGGTTCAATCCCCCGGTAATCTAAGCCATGCTCGATGCGCGCGTCACACGCCTTGCCGAACTGCTCTGCACACACTCCACCAAGCTGGGGCCGGCGGACACCTTGCTGGTGCACGCCTTCGACATCCCCGACGAGAGCGTCGCCGAAGTGGTCCGGGTCGCCCAGGCCACCGGCGCCCGGGTGATTACGCGCCTCGAGAGCGGCATCGTGCGGCGGCAGATGATGCTGGGAATGAGCGAGGCCAACGCGCGCGTGATCGCGGCCTCTGAGAAGTTCGAGATGGAGCAGGTCACCGCCTACATCGCCCTCCGCGGAAGCGACAACTACGCGGAACTCTCCGACATCCCAGGGGCGACCATGACCATGTGGCAGAAAATCTACGCCATCCCAGTAGTGTTTGAAACACGCGTACCGAACACTAAGTGGGTAGCCCTTCGCTGGCCCACCTCGGGCATGGCGCAGCAGGCCAACATGAGCACCGCGGCGTTCGAGCAGTTCTACTTCGACGTGTGCACGGTGGATTACGAGAAGATGGACCGGGCCTCGCAGCCCCTCAAAGCGCTCATGGACCGCACCGACCGCGTGCGTCTCGCGGGTCCCGGCACAGACCTCGAGTTCTCCATCAAGGGCATTGGCTCGGTGCCGTGCTCGGGCGAGCGCAACATCCCCGACGGCGAGTGCTTCTCCTGCCCCGTCAAAGAATCGGTCAACGGCACCGTCCAGTACAACACGGTGTCGCTGTATCAAGGCACGGAGTTCAAGGACATCCGTTATGAGGTGAAGCACGGCAAGATCGTCGAGGCCACCGCCGGTGCCCAGACCACCGCGCTCAACGCGATCCTCGACACAGACGCGGGGGCGCGCTACTTCGGAGAGTGGTCGCTCGGCTACAACCCCCACGTGTTGCACCCGATGAAGGACACGTTGTTCGACGAGAAGATCGCCGGCTCGTTCCACCTCACGCCCGGCAACGCGTACGAGGGCCCCGGCGGCAGCGGCAACAAGTCGGCGATCCACTGGGATACTGTATGCATTCAGCGCCCCGAATATGGCGGGGGCGAGGTTTGGTTCGACGGGGTGCTCGTGCGCAAGGACGGACTGTTCGTGCTCCCCGAACTTGCGGGGCTGAACCCCGACGCCTTGGGATGACACCATGCGAATCGGAATTATCGGTTGCGGCTCGATCAGCGGGATCTACTTTGAGAACCTGGCCGCGTTCGACGGTGTCGAGGTGGTGGCTTGCGCGGACCTTGACCTGCGGCGTGCCGCGGAGGTCGCGGAGCGGCACGGGGTGCCCACTGTGCAAGTCGAGGCGATGCTGGCCGACCCGAACGTGGACGCCATTCTCAACCTCACAGTGCCGCGCGCGCACCACGAGGTCAACTTCCGAGCCCTGACGGCCGGCAAGCACGTTTTCTGCGAGAAGCCGCTGGCCATCCGCACGGAAGATGCCCGCATCCTGCTCGAAGCGGCGAAGGAGCGCAACCTCCGCGTCGGGGGAGCGCCCGACACGTTCCTTGGCGCGGCGCTGCAGACGTGCCGGGGGCTGATCGACGCGGGGGCCATCGGCCGTCCCATCGGAGGCAACGCGTTCATGCTGTGCCACGGCCACGAGTCTTGGCACCCCGCACCGCAGTTCTACTACGAGCGGGGCGGCGGTCCGATGTTCGACATGGGGCCCTACTACCTCACCGCGCTGGTATCCCTCATGGGACCCGTGTGCGCCGTGACGGGCATGGCGCAGACCACTTTCGCGCAGCGCACGATCAGCAGCCAGCCGCGCAGGGGCGAGGTGATCGAGGTGGAGACCCCCACGCACCTCGTGGCAACACTCGCCTTCGAAGCCGGCGCCGTCGTGCAACTCACCACCAGCTTCGACGTGTGGGCCAGCGAACTTCCGCCCATCGAGATCTACGGCACCGAGGGCACCCTCAGTGTTCCCGACCCCAATGACTTTGGCGGTCCCGTGCGCGTGCGGCGTGCGCAATCCGATGCTTGGGAAGACGTGCCACACACCCACGCCTTCGCAGAGAACAGCCGCGGACTGGGCCTCATGGACATGGCCGAAGGGATTGCGGAGAATCGCCCTCATCGAGCCAGCGGTGAACTGGCGGCGCACATCGTCGAGTTGATCAACGCAGTGCACACGAGCGCGCGCGAACAGCGGCATGTTGCCATCGACAGCCGGCCCGAGAAACCTGCCCCGATGCCGAAGCTCTGAAGCCTGGGGCACCTTGGGACCCTACCCCCGACGTGGCCAGAGGACCAGTGCCCCGGCGCCGACGAATGCGAGCACCCACAACGGGGGCGCGAAGTCGGGGCGCGGGTGGTGGTCGAGACGGGTAACGCGGCCCGTGGCGTTCCAATCCTGCACGTAGAGGTTGCCCTCCGCGTCCCAGCACACGCCGTGCGGTGCGGTGAAGATGCCCTCCCGCCACGCCTCGGGTGCAACCCCGTAGTTGGCCCATTGCCCCTTCTCCGGGTTGTCGCCGAGGAACGCCACCGGGGTGCCGGTCTTGTCCAACAGTGTCACGCGGCCTTCCAGCTCCGCGACGGCCGCCAAGTCGCCGCGGATGGACACCGCGCACGGGCGGCGCAGGTAACTCGACGCCACGCCGATGAACGTCCCATCGAGCGCCAGGTGCACGAGGCGTCGGTTCTCGCGGTCGCACACCAGCAGGCGCGGGGGGTCGAAGCGGGTGTCCACCGCCAGGCCGTGGCACGTCTGGAACCGACCGTCGCCCTTCCCAGGCCCACCAAGCGTCTTGAGCAGTCGCCCCTCGGCGTCGAATTGGTGGATGAGGTTCGAGCCGTAGCCCATCGCGGCGAAGATCGTGCCATCCGGTGCGACCGCCACCGCGGTGAGCCCGCCCCAGCCACCGGGGACCTCGCCGGTTTTCGCATTCGGAATCTGGAGCAGCAACTTACCGTCGAGGTCCAGCTTCACGATCCGCTGCCCGGCGAGGTGCGCACCGTACAGCACTTCCTTTCCCCCCTCCTCGCGCAGCGTGAGCGCATGCACGCCCTTGCAGTCGAGCGCGATGCTCTTTTCGAATGCGCCCGAGGGCTCGAACACGCAGATCGCACGATCGGAGTCCGTGCTGACGTAGATGTGTCCGCTTCGGTCGATTGCAATCCCGCCATGCGTGGGCCCCAGTGCCTTGCCATCGGGAAACTTGCTCCAGCCCGGCACGGTCTCGAAGGTGTTCATCCCGTTGCCGGTGCGCACGCGCTGGTCAAGGCCCGTTCCATCGACCGCCACGACATGGTCGGGGTGCGCAAACGCAGCGGATACCAGCGCGGATGCAAGCAGAAGAAATGATAGGCAACGCATCAATGAAGTGTAATGGGTTTTGGCCGCGCGGTGGAAGGCAGGTTTCGGCGGAAGGCCCATCACCCACCACCCACCACCGATCACCCATAATTGTGTGGTCCCCATGGCAGTAACTCCAACCGATTCCGCGTCCCGAAAGGCATTGAACCGCATGATCCTGCGCCGCGTGGTCCACATGTTCGCGCCCTACAAGCCCAAAGTGATCCTCACCCTGATCACCGTGCTCGTGGGCGTGGTGATGGGGCTGCTGCCCCCGTGGTTCCTCAAAGTCATCATCGACGAGGGTCTGCAGAAGAACGACCTGGGCGTCGTGATGAGGTTCTCGCTTTGGAGCGTCGTGGTGACCATTGCCGCGGCCGGCGTCACGGTGCTGTACGGCTACTGGAGCGTCGTGATCGGGCAGAGCATCATGTGCGACCTTCGGCACAAGCTGTTCACGCACCTTCAAAGCATGTCGCTTCGGTTCTTCACCGCCACGCGCACCGGGGAGATCCAGACGCGGCTGATCAGCGACGTGGGGGGCGTTCAGACGGTGCTCAGCAACACGCTTGTCGATGCGCTGTCTAACTTCGGCATCGTGGTGTCCGCGTTGGCCGCGATGTTCTATCTCGACTGGCGGCTCACGCTGCTGTCGATCGGCATGGTGCCCTTCTTCGCGGTCATCGGAGCGTGGGTCGGGGAGTTCGCGCGCAAGGTGCGCAAGGGCACGCAGGAGCAGACCGGCGAGCTGAACTCGATGATGCAGGAAACGCTCTCGGTGTCGGGCGTGCTGCTCACGAAGACGAGCGGACGCCTCGACATGCTCACGCACCAGTTCAACATCGAGAACCGCAAGCTCGCGGGCTGGCAGATCAAGATCCAGCTGCTGACCTACTTCTTCTTTGGGATGATCCGGCTGATCACATCGGTTGCGCCCGCGCTGGTGTACTGGCTGGCCGCGTACCTGATGTCGAGGGGCGACACGACCATCACCATCGGCACGATCGTCGCGTTCACCGCGCTGCAGATCCGGATGTTCTTCCCCATCACAAGCCTGCTGAGCCTGCAGGTGGAGATCCTCAGCTCGACCGCGCTGTTCGAGCGGCTGTTCGAGTACCTCGACATGCCCGTGGACATCCAAGATCGGCCCGGTGCGCGCGCGCTTCCCCCGAAGGATGTCAAGGGACACGTCGCGTTCAAGGACGTCGAGTTTCGCTACGAGGCCAACGGCGGTCGGCCCACGCTCTCGGATATCTCGTTCGAAGCCGCACCGGGGCAGCTCGTGGCGCTGGTGGGTCCCTCCGGCGCGGGCAAGACGACCCTCACCTATCTGATCCCGCGCCTCTACGACCCCGACGGCGGGGCCGTGCTCATCGACGGCGTCGACATTCGGGACCTGAAGATCGAGAGCGTGGCCGAGATCGTGGGCGCCGTAACGCAGGAGACGTACCTGCTGCACGCGTCCATCGCGGACAACCTCCGCGTCGCCAAGCCGGACGCCACCGAGCCGGAGATGGTCGAGGCGTGCCGCTCAGCCGCGATCCACGACCATATCACGTCGCTGCCGGAGAGGTACGAGACGATCGT
>CAYJMZ010000211.1:0-5411 GCA_964370995.1 uncultured Fimbriimonadaceae bacterium
GGCTTTCCTCCCACCCCCCGCACTCTAAAGAACCTTCTGCTACTTCAGCACGTGGAACCGTAGGGCGCTGGGCCTGGCGACGTCGTGGAAGATCTGCTGGTGGGCGGTGACCATTCTTGTGCCGGTGGCCACGGGCTCGCCGGTGTTGAGGTTGCGGGCGTAGCCGGGGAACATGGCGCTGGTGATGTACACGCCGATGCGGTGGCCCTTGGGGAACGCGTGCGCGGTGTCCCACAGGTCGAGCGTGAGAGAATACGCGCGGCCGGGCTCGAGGAGCTCGGGGCGATCCATGCCGTGGCGGTACTGGGCGCGCAGCTTGCCGGGCATGCCGACCATGCGCATCACGCCCTTCTCGTCGATGTCCATCAGCATCGCGAAGAAGTCGGTGTCCACGACGTCGGTCTTGATGTACAGGTCCACGGCCAGCGGGCCGCCGGCGACCACGGTCTGAGTCAGCGGGTCGGTGCGGAACACAAGGTGGTCGTTCTTAGGTGAAACGGCGACCTGGGTGCTTCCCCCTGCGGCGTCGATGTCCATGGACTCGGGGAGCTGGAAATCGGCCGGGTCGTAGGTAAAGCGGGTGGGCGGGTCCATGCCCTGCTTCTTGTCGCTCAGCAGGCCATTTGCGGCAAAGTAAAGGGTGGCCTCGGGCGCATCCGCGGGGGGCCAATCACCGTAGGTCTTCCACTCGTTGGCACCCGTGACGAACACCTTGACCTTGGGCATCGCATCAAGCACGGGCTTGTCCTTGAGCCATCGGTCGAACCACCGCAGGTACACGGACTGCATTTCCAGGATTGCCTGAGGGCCGTAGTCGACGTCGCCCATGCTCGAGGTCGTGTTGAACAGGTGCGTCCAGGGCCCGTAGATCAGGTACTGGTTGGCCTTGCCCAGGGAGCGCATCCGCTCCCAGTTCGTCTTTGTGCCGATGCCGTCGCCGTCCCACCACCCGCTGACCATCAGCGCGGGGATGTCGACGTTCTTCATGTCGTCCTGGAAGTTGGCGGGGGCGAACGCCTTGTTGGTCGTGCGGGTCCACCAGTCGTCCACGAAGGGCACGTTGAACCCAAGAACCGCGTCGTCCGCGAGCGTGATTGGCAGCTTGAGCAGACCGCGCAGACTCGTGACGGGCGCGAACGCCCCGCCGACACCGGCGTCGCTCTGCACCACGCGGGCCCACCAGATCGAGCCGAAGAGCATCGGAATGCCGTGGTCGAAGGGGATGTTGAAGAACATGTCCGGGGGCGACACCTGGGGCACGATGGACTTCAGCGCGGGGTGGCGCTCCACGGCGGCCTGCCATTGCACCATGCCCAGGTACGAACCCCCGATCATGCCGACCTTGCCGTTGCTCCAGGGCTGCTTCGACACCCAGTCGATCGTGTCGTAGCCGTCGGGCCGCTCGGGCATGAACGGGTTCCACGCGCCCTTGCTGTCGCCGCGCCCACGCACGTCTTGCGCCACGAGCACGTAGCCACGGCGCGCCCACCAGTTGCCCTCGATGAGCGACGCGGCGCGCCCGTACGGGGTGCGGACCACGATCGCGGGGAACTTGCCTTCGTCTGTGGGCCGCGCAATGTCCGCCGCGAGTTCGACGCCGTCGCGCATCGGGATCATCACCTTGGTTTCGACCTTCGACGTGAGGGTTGGCTGGCTGAGCTCCGGCATCTTGGTCGTGGGATCGACGAGGAGTTCGTCGTACCCTTTGGCCATGACCTCGAGGCGCTGGGTGGGAACCGACCACGCCACGACCTCGCCCGCGGGGTTCAGGAACACATCGACGGCGACCCCGGGCAACGCGGCCCTGTACGAGGCGACCACTACCGATTTGCCCTCGACGACCACAACTTTCGAGCCGAGCTTGGTGGTGGGCACGGGCACCAGCCGAAGCGCCTCGACAAACGCCGTCGAGATCGTCTGGGTTGCCGCGCCCTTCTCGTCGAACTGGGCGATCACGGTGGACATCAGCGTCGGGTGGTAGTTCGAGAAAACCGCGCTGTTGGGCGTGAAAGGTGCGGACTGCTCCTTGTCGCCCGCCTTGATCGCGACCTTGCCATCCTTGCCGTCCATCACCACGCTTTGACCCGCGGCGGACTGCTCGAGCCGGAAAGCCACCAGCTTGCCGTCCTTGAACGTGCCGCCCAGCACACTGTCGATCTTCGTGCCCCCGATGGAGAGATGTGTTTCCGAGCGGAAGGTGCCGTCGGTGTTGGTGGTGGCGACCGTCTTGCCGACCTCGCCACCCGCGAGGTGCCACGCAAGTTCGCGCTGCTGCGCCGGCGCAAAGGCCGCGATGGCAAGGGCGAGGAGCCAAAGGGACGAGCGAAGGGTCCGAACCATGCGCGCAGTGTATCCCGCGCGGCCTGGGAGTCTTCGGGCCCATGGGTCTTATAGGTCCTATGGGTCGTATAGGTCCGATAAGACCCACCACCCGCCATCGCCCGCATCCGAGCGTAAACTGTTCCCGATGATCGTCTCCTACGACCGACCGCTCGAGTTGTGCCAAGACTTCTCGCCCAAGGGCGACCAGGCGTCGGCGATCGCGGGGCTGGTCGACGGGCTGGATTCCGGGCTGCGGTACCAGACGCTGCTGGGGGCGACCGGCACGGGCAAGACGTACACGATGGCCAGCGTCATCGCCCAGTCGCAGCGGCCGGCGCTGATCATGGCGCACAACAAGACCCTCGCCGCGCAGCTGTGCCAGGAGTTCCGCGCGTTCTTCCCCGACAACGCGGTGCACTACTTCATCTCGTATTACGACTACTACCAGCCCGAGGCGTACGTGCCGCAGTCGGACACGTACATCGAGAAGGACTCGAGCACCAACGAGGAGATCGACCGGCTGCGCCACGCGGCCACGCAGGCCCTGCTGGAGCGGCGCGATGTGATCGTGATCGCCTCGGTGTCGTGCATCTACGGTCTCGGCTCGCCCAGCGAGTACGCGGAGTCCGTGATCACGTTCGAGAGCGGCATCCCGTTCGACCTCGATGCGGCGCTCAAGCAACTGGTGCACATGCAGTTCGCGCGCAACGACATGGTGCTCGAGCGCGGCTCATTCCGGGTGCGCGGCGACACGCTGGAGATCCAGCCCAAGGACGAGGAGGTCGTCACCCGCATCGAGTTCTTTGGCGACACCGTCGAGCGAATCCGCCTGTTCGACCCCCTCACCCAAGACGTGCTGGATGAGCCGACCAAGATCAGCATCTTTCCCGCCACGCACTACGTGACGCCGTGGGAGCGGATGGACGGGGTGATCGACAAGATCGGGGAGGAACTCGATCAGCAGTGCGCGATGTTCACCCAGCAGAACAAGCTGCTCGAGGCGCAGCGCTTGCGGCAGCGCACCGAGTTCGACATCGAGATGATGCGCGAGGTGGGCTACTGCAGCGGCATCGAGAACTACTCGCGCTACTTCGACGGGAGGGAGCCGGGCACCGCGCCGTACACCTTGCTCGACTTCCTCCCCTCGGACACGATCGTGTTCGTCGACGAGAGCCACCAGACGCTTCCGCAGATCCGCGCGATGTTCAACGGGGACCAGCAGCGCAAGTCCGTGCTGGTCGATTACGGGTTCCGCCTGCCGTCCGCCCTCGACAACCGCCCCCTGAAGTTCGAGGAGTTTCTCGGGCGCGTGAAGCAGCTGGTGTTCGTGAGCGCCACGCCGGGCCCGTTCGAAAGTGAGAACGAAAACCAGCGCGTGCAGCAGATCATTCGCCCCACGTACCTGGTGGATCCCGAGGTGATCATCCGCCCCACGAAGGGGCAGATCGACGACCTCATGGAGGAGATCCAGAAGCGCGTGGTGCTCAAGCAGCGCACCCTGGTAACCACGCTCACGAAGAAGATGGCCGAAGATCTCACAGGATATTTGCAGGATCTTGGCGTAAAAGTGAAATATATCCACTCCAACGTGCACTCGCTGGAGCGCCCCGAGATCCTGCGGGACCTGCGTCTCGGGATCGTGGACGTGGTGGTGGGCGTGAACCTGCTGCGGGAGGGACTCGACCTCCCCGAGGTGACCCTCGTGGCGATCCTCGACGCGGACAAGGAGGGGTTCCTGCGCTCCGAGACGTCGCTTGTGCAGACCATCGGCCGCGCGGCCCGCAACGTGGACGGCACGGTGATCATGTACGCGGACAACGTCACGGGCTCGATGTCTCGGGCGATCGACGAGACCGACCGTCGCCGGGCTGTGCAGGCCGCCTACAACGTCGAGCACGGAACGTCGCCGGCGTCGGTGGTGAAGGTCGTGCGCGAGACGGTGCGCGCACACGAGGCGGTCGCCGAGGTGGTCGCGCAATACGGCGAGGGGGTTGTGGACCCCGACATGCCGATCCGCCTAGAAGACATCCCGGTGCTCATCGGCGCGATGGAGCGGGAGATGAAGGACCTCGCCAAGGCCATGGAGTTCGAGAAGGCCGCCGCGATCCGCGACGAGATTGAGGGACTGCGCAAGATGCTCGGCGTGTCCGACGGAAAACTCGGCATCGCCGCCAAGCGAAGGTTGCCGGGGCGGCGTTAGACAGACATGCCTCCGCAGCCCCGCTGTGGAGGGCTTACCTGGTCGCCAACCTGCGGACGGGGAGGACATGCCTCCGCAGCCCCGCTGTGGAGGGCTCACCTGGTCGCCGAAAACGACAGCCTCCACAGCGAGGCTGCGGAGGCATGGGAAGGCGCCGAACTGGGCGTGTCAAGGTTCCGCTGTACAATGAAGCCATGTGGGGTCTTTTGGCGCTCGGTGTGTTGGCATCCTTGGGAGGGGCTGACCTGGACAAGCTGGTTGCCTCGGTGCTTCCCACGGCCGTGGAGGACCGCTGGCTCGAGATCCCCTGGCGTACCGAGTTGATGTCCGCCCGCGTGGAGGCCCGCAAGGCTGGGAAGCCCCTGTTTGTGTGGGCCATCAACGGGCACCCGCTCGGCACCACGTGAACCAGGGGGCAGATCGGCCGTGCGTCGATCTTCTCCCGTCCCGACGTTGTGAAGAGTCTGAAGGCTGGCTTTGTGCCGGTGGCGGCGAACGTGCGGGACCTGCAGGGACCCGATACCGAGGTCGCTCGTTGGTTTTTGGCCTCCGCGCGTCAGGTGAACTACAAGATCGACCAGGGCGAGCCCGCCGAGGGCTTCTACGTGCTGGCCACCGATGGGACGCCCTTGGCGTTCACGGACTGGCAGGACGCCCTGAAGGTGTTGGAGGTTCTGGATAAAGGCGCCGTGGCCTCCCGGGGGCACAAGGACGCCCCGTGGGAGGCGCGGCCGGTGAAGACCGAGCACCTCGTGCCCGCCGGCGGCACGTCGGTTGTGCGCACCTTCACCCGCGTGCGCCCGATCCCCGAAGGCGCGAATCCGATCAACGCGAGCATCGGGCGCGACCACCTGTGGATCTACGCCGACGAGGTGAAGGCGCTCCTAGC
>CAYJMZ010000212.1:0-2719 GCA_964370995.1 uncultured Fimbriimonadaceae bacterium
GTCCGCTCCTGGCTTGCGGCATGCCGCTCGAATGCAAAGCGCGAACAAGCCCGCACACTCCATAAGGGGGCCGTCGTCAGTTGCGGCCGCCGCACAAAGGGATCGTGCATCAAACCCGAACCCGTAAAAGGCATCATCGACCCCACAAGCGTTTGCGCCCTTGACTCCGGCCGGGGCGTCCTTTGTGTTAGGACCGCCACCTCGAGGAGGGAAGCTTGCTAAAGGAGTTCAAAGAGTTCGCCATCAAGGGCAACATGATCGATATGGCGATCGGCATCGTCATCGGCGCGGCGTTTGGGACGATCATTGCATCGCTTGTCGCAGACATCCTGATGCCCGTGCTGGGCTTGCTGACCGGCGGCGTCGACTTTTCGAGCCAGTTCGTCGTGCTGAAGGCAGGCGCCACGCCCGGCCCCTATCTGACGCCCGCCACCGCCGCGGCAGCGGGCGCGGTGACGCTGAACTACGGCAAGTTTCTGAACAACATCGTGAGCTTCCTGATCGTGGCGTTAGCGATGTTCATGGTCGTGAAGGCGATGAACAAGATGAAAAAGCAGGAAGCCGCCGCCCCCGTCGCCCCGCCCGAGCCCCCCAAGAGCGAACTGCTCCTGCAGGAAATTCGCGACGCCCTCGTGCAGGGAAAGGATTGAGGATTCGAGGGGAGAGGATTGAGGCATGAAAGGGGTCTTCTCCCTCCGGCTTCCTACTTCTTGATGGCCAGCTCGTTGAACAGGAACTTGAAGGTGCCGTGGGGCTGGGCGCGGAACAGGATCTCCGGGCCGTACAGCAGCAGCCGGCCAGCCCCGACGGAGGCCTCGACGGCGGCTGCGGCACCCTCGAGGCGCTCTTGCCCCCAGGCCCAGCCGCTGCGGAGGGCGTGCGCCGAGTCGTACCAGGCGAGACGCTTCACGCCCGTGGCGCCAGGCTCGATGCGGAACGCGGGGCTGCCGTCGAACATCACGTCCGCGACGTCGCCCATGCCCCACGCGGCGGAGTGGTTGGAGTCCACACGCACCTGCATCACCGACCCGGGCACAAAGAACTTCTCGCGGGGAAACGGGCGGTCGACGCCGTCCACCTGTTCGGTGAGCGCGCTCTTCACCGGTAAGCCGAGCTGGCCCGCCAGATTGGTCGCACTGCCGATTGCCACCACCACGCCGCCACGCTCCAAGAACGCCTTGACGCGGGGCAGCGAGGTGACCGGCGTGAGGCTGCCCTGCCTGGCCTGCCACTCTGCGGGGATAAGGCCAGCGGGCTCATCGGCCCCCCCACCGCCACCGCGGCGCCCGCCACCCGCGCCGCCGAACGTCATCCCGTCCACGAGGATCAGCACGTCGAAGCCGTCGAGCGCGCCCTTGTCGACCTCGGGCGGGTACACGACCTGGAACGGGAACTCGAACTGCTCGAGCACCCACCGCGTCCAGCCAGACGGCATCGAGCCCCCGTAGCGATCCAGAAGCGCCACGCGCGGGGTGCGCAACTCCACGGCGCCGTCGGGCTTGGCCGCTACGGATGCCCGCACCCCGTTATCGCGCGCCAGATCGGCGAGCATCGAGCGCGAGGCGTCGGTCGCTCCAACCCAGAACGCCCCCGCAGGCAGCCCTCCAACCGGCGCGGTGGTGCGGAAAACCGGCGTGCCCCCGGCGAGGAAGCGGTTTGCGGCCCGAAACGCGTCGTTCACGCGCCCATCGATCAAGAACCCCGCCCCGCGCGCGGTGTCCAACGCAACGGTCGGCTTCGCGAGCCCGCGCACACGGTCGAGCGGCACCTCGAACGCATCCACCACGCGGTCGAACTGCACGCCCATGGTGTACGCGAGGGTCCAACCGGCGCTGTCGTAAGGCGGGCTGGGCGGCGCGCCGGGGTATGCAAAATCGTCCGGGTGCACCTGCGGCTCGAACATGCTCAGGATGTGCGGCCGGAACGCCTGATCGCACTTGACCACGTACGTGCCCGCCGGGTAGTCCTTTCCGTTGAACGCGAACGACCCGCCGCTGCGGTGCACGGTGACCCCGTTGTCGATGAGGGTGTTGATGAACTTCGTGGCGGTCGCGTAGTCCGGCTGCGCGCTGGTGACGATGTACGCGCGCGCATCGCGGTCCTCGGGCTTGCGCAGGTCCGCCTGGCTCCGGGCCGCGTCGATGCGCCTCGGGTTGGGCGTCCACGAGTCGGTGCGCCCTTTGGAGATCGCATTCGATCCCATGCGCCAGATGTTCTCCAGCACGGTCTCCCGATAGCGGGACGCGTAGTCGAGGATCGCGTAGTTCGCGGTGATCGAGTAGTCGATGGATTGCCGCAGATGCCACTCTTGGGGTTCGATCGGCGAGGGAAGGTCCTGCCGCGGCATCTGGCGCGCGGTCACGAACGGGATCTTCATCGGGGTGGGGCTGCCGATCGTCTCGGTCAGGATGCCGATCATGTTGTGGAAGTAGGCCGTGGTGCGCAGGCCGCCGTTCCACCATCCCGAGTACGGGGCGCCCGAGCGCATGGTCACGCCCGGCTTCCCTTCGGCGAGGAACCGGTTGTGCATCGCCGCGCTCACGAAGTCGAGGCCCGAGCGCACGAGGGGATCGCAGTCGTAGCTGAACGGATCACGGAACGGGGGCGCAAACATCACGGTGCCCGCCGGACCCGCCTGGTGGTGGTTGTACACAATCTGGGGGAACCACTCGTCGTACATCACGCGGTTCATGTTGTTCGTCTCCTTCTGGGTGGAGGG
>CAYJMZ010000212.1:2729-5375 GCA_964370995.1 uncultured Fimbriimonadaceae bacterium
TGGAGGCGTAGAAATCCCGGTTGTTGTCGTGCCCGACGTATTTCTGATAGAGGCGCGGCACCCCCGAGAGCGAGCGCTTGAGCGGGTCCGGATTGCGCATGTACCAATCCGCCACGAGGTCGTGCCCGTCCGGGTTCGCGTGGACCAGCAGGATGATGCAGTTTTTGAGGATGCGGCGCGTCTCGGCGTCGTTGCGGCTCACGAGCTGCCACGACATCTCCATGAGGGCCTGCGCGCAGAGCACCTCGCTGGCGTGTAGCCCGCCGTCGATCCACACGATCGACTTGCCCTCGCGCGCCAAGCTGCGGGCCTCCTCCTCGCCGATGCCCTCGGCGGTCGCCAATTTGCGCGCGATTTCCTTGTAGCGCCCCAGGCGAGGCATGTTCTCGGGGTCGGTAACAATCGCCATCCACTGCTCGCGCCCCTCCTCGGTCTTACCCATCGGCTCGATCTTCAGCCGCGAAGACTCCTTCGCCAGCTTGTTCCAGTACAACGTGAGCTGTCGGTAGTTCGCGAGGTAGTAATCGTCGCCGATGTTGTGCCCGAATTGGGCCTTGGGGGACGTCTGCGCGGCGGCGATGGCCACGGCGGCCAGCAGGAAAAGCAGGGCGATTCTCTTCATGGGTTTCGCTAAGGGTACTCGGGGAGCAGGGTTTTAGAGTGCGCGGACTCCCGGTCCGCGCTTTCCCATTCTGCGAAGCCGTCACTGGCCGTTGGGAGCGGCTCCGCCGCATGTGGAAAGCGCGGATCGGGAATCCGCGCACTCTAAAACCCTCTCAGAACCCAAAGAACCGTTTCGCGTTGGCTGTGGTCAGCGCCGCGCACTCCTCCACGCTGATCCCGCGCACCGAGGCGAGCATCGCGTTCACCAGACGCACGTTCTCGGGGTGGTTGGGCTTGCCGCGGTGCGGTTCGGGCGAGAGGTAGGGGCTGTCGGTTTCGACCACGATGCGGTCGGCGGGAGCGGCGGTGGCGATCGCCCGCAGCGCGTCGTTCTTGCGGTACGTCAGCGGCCCGTCGAAACCCAGCACGCCCCCCAGCGCCAGGCAGCGCTCGGCTTGGGTGGCGTCGCCCGAGAAGCAGTGGAACAGGTACGGCTGTGGCGCCTCCGATTCGAGCACCTCCAGGAGCGCGTCCCACGCGTCGCGGCAGTGGAACACGATGGGCTTGCCAAGTTCGCGGGCGAGGTCGAGTTGCGCGCGCAGGCACCGGTGCTGCTGCTCGGGCGTCGTGGTGTCCCAGTAGAAGTCGAGTCCGATCTCGCCGAGGGCAACGGCCTTGGGGTGCCCCAACATCTCGCGCACGGCTGAAAGCGCGCCGGCGTCAAAAGAGCCCGCCGACGTCGGGTGCCACCCAACCACCGCATAGATCGAATCAAACGACTCGGCCAACTCCACCGCCCGACGGCTGGACTCCCCATCGCAGCCCACCACCACCAACGTGCCCACGCCCTCGTCCCGCGCTCGGTCGATCTCCGCCGCCGTGTCGGGAAACTTGTCGGGAAAGTTGAGGTGGCAGTGCGTGTCGATCAGCATTCGTGCCCGCAACCCTTGCCGGCGAGTGCGCTCAGCACGTGCGGCAGCAGCGGGGCCAAGGCTTCCACGCCCTCGCGCGCGGCCTTTGGCGAGCCTGGCAGGTTCACGATCAGCGTCCGGCCGCGCATGCCCGCCACCCCTCGGCTGAGGTGGCTCATCGGCGTGACATTGAGGCCGCGGAGGCGCATGAGTTCGGTCAGGTTGGGTGCGAGGCGGTCGAGTAGCGGCAGGGTCGCCTCGGGCGTGACGTCGCGCGCTGCGAAGCCGGTGCCGCCCGTCGTGAACACGGCGCTGCAAGAGGCGCTCAACTCCTTCAGGGCCGTGCCGATCGCCCCGATCTCATCGGGAACGAGGCGCGTATCGAACCGCTCGAATCCAAGTGAGCGCAGGGCCTGCTCGACCGCGGGTCCGCTCCAGTCCTCGGCCTGGCCCGAAGAGCGGGTGTCGCTTACCGTTACGATCCCGATGCGCGTTTCCATGGCGCCTTGCCTCCCGTCTTTTCCAGCAACCGGATACCCGTCAGAGTCAGGTCGGGGTCCACACCCTTGAGCATGTCGATCAGGGTGATGCCCGCCACCACCACCGCGGTGTACGCCTCCATCTCCACACCCGTCTGCGAGTCCGTGCTCGCCTCGGCGACGATGCGCACCCCATCGGTTTCAACTTCCAGGCGCACATCGAGATGCGAAAGAGACACGGGATGACACAGGGGGATGAGCTCGGAACACCGCTTCCCGCCCTGGATCCCCGCGATCTGGGCAATCGTCAGTGCGTCGCCTTTCGGCAGGTTGCCCACCGCCTCGAGATGTGCCGGCAACCAACGCAGAAATCCCTCCGCCACCGCGCGACGCCGGGTGGTCGGTTTTCCGCCAACATCGACCATCTGCACGGTTCCATCGGAACGCACGTGAGAGAGATCGGACATGGACGGAAGTGTACTTCTTTGGAGCTCGCCCACTCCCAACAGCGGCTGGCACCCGTCGACGCGGCGCACCGACCTTCTGCCGCACAATTTCTCGTCAAGCCCTCACCCGAAGATTAACTGTTGACGCAGCACTAGATGTCCGTCAAGCTTAAGAATTCGGGTTCCGGGCTTTGATGAGGTGTGGGT
>CAYJMZ010000213.1:0-5373 GCA_964370995.1 uncultured Fimbriimonadaceae bacterium
CCCTTGAACAGGTCGCTATTCGGCTTGTGGCCGATGGCCACGAACACCCCGTCGATCGGCATCTCGCGCTCGCCGCCGCCCACAGTGTCCCTAAGCCGCACGCCCGTCACCTTCTTCGACGGTTCGACCGTACCGAGGATTTCGTCGATCGCGCTGTTCCACAACACCTCGACCTTGGGGTTCGCGAGCACGTGCTCCTGCATGATCTTGCTCGCGCGGAAGGCGTCGCGGCGGTGGACGAGGTACACCTTCGACGCGTGCCGGGTGAGGTAGTTGGCCTCCTCCATGGCAGTGTCGCCGCCACCCACCACGATGACCTCCTTCCCGCGGAAGAAGAACCCGTCGCATGTGGCGCACGCGCTCACACCATGCCCCCCGTAGGCGACTTCGCTCTCAATGCCGATCCACTTCGCGGTGGCTCCCGTGCACACGATGATCGCCTTCGCGAGGTGCACCTCGGCATCCACAAACACCTTGAAGGGACGCTTCGACAGGTCTACCGCGGTGACCTCCTCGTACCGGATCTCCGTGCCGAAGCGCTCCGCCTGCTTGCGAAACAACTCCATGATGTCGGGGCCCATCAGCCCGTCGGGGAACCCCGGGTAGTTCTCCACGTCCGTGGTGATCATCAGCTGCCCGCCGGGTTGGATGCCTGCAAACAGCAGCGGATGGAGATCCGCGCGCGAGGCATAGATCGCGGCGGTGTAGCCCGCAGGACCGGAGCCGATGATGATGACGTCGTGAATCGCGGACATAACGGTTGAACCCGCTGAAGATTACCGCGACGCGCGTGTCTCCCTGCACCATTCGGGACGTCTGAGGCGTCACTAGAAGGGAGCATGGCGGACGTGCAGGACACCCCGATTCCCGACCCCCAAGAGCCCCTCAGCGTGTACGCCGTGGTGACCTTCATGGTGGATCAGATGGCCGCCGTCGCCTGGCAAAAGCTCGGGTTGCAGCCCGATATGATCACGGGCACCCTGCAGAAGGACCTCGCGCAGGCCAAGGTCGCGATCGACATCGCAACACACCTCGCGTCTTTTATCGAACCGCAACTCGACGATGAGGATCGCAGGCGCATCCACGACCTCGTACGAGACCTGCGGTTGAACTACGTGGAACGGGCAAAGGAGCCAACGTCATGATCGGACAGCACACCGTGCACCGCGTCGCCAGGGGCGCCACCGAAGCGTGGATGTGGATTCAACGCGTGCCCACCCGTCTGCGGATCGCGCACCTCGACCTCCAAGACGCGCGCGACCGCGGTGTCGAGCGGCGCGCGATTCCCAGCGCCGCCGCACGCCTGGAGCAGCTGCGGACGTTCTACGATCAATACAACGACCTGGTCGAGACCCTCTGCGACTCCGCGCGGTACGGCCCGACGACCAACCTCGAGACGCGCTACGCAGACATGCGCGGCTGGATGCTCTCCCACTACGCGCCCCTGCGCAAACTCGTCGTGGCGTACCTGCGGTTCGACGCCGCCGACGCGCGGCAGGGGCTCGACCTGCACGGGCAGTCCGCGGACGCGTTCGAGGCGCTGTTCTGCGCGCCGTCTCTCGGCGACTTCCTACGCGGGGACGACGGCCTGATGATCTCGCGGATGGAGCGCACGCGAGAGGCCCTGCACCTCTACGGAGACCACCTTCGCCAAATGGCCGCCAAAGAGAGCGCATGCGCGTAGGGTTTCAGAACGCCGACTTCGATGCCCTTGCCGAGCTCTGGGCGCGCGTGCATCCGGAGCGGTACCGGGTCACCCCTGCACTGTTGCGGGCGAACACCACCGGATCGCGGCTGTTCGATTGGGGCGCCTCGTTTATCGAGAGTGTGGCGGGAGCGCCCGTCGGGTTCACGGCGGTGAAACGCCCGGCAACCCGGTTCTACAAAGGGCCCGACAAGGACCAAGCCCACCTGACGGGCATCGCGTTCGACGACCCCGCGGTGGGGATCGACCTCATGGCCGCGACCAAACAAGTCCTGCGGGATCGCGGCATCTACCGACTTCGCTTTGGACAGGACACCAGCCACTTCTTTCCGGGTTGCCCGTCGGACTGTCAGGCCCTGCGCGACTTCCTGATCGTGGCGGGATTCGAGGAGGGCGAGGCCATCGTGGACCTCGAGCGCGACCTCGAGGGCTACGCACCCTCCGCGGGCACGCTGGACGTGCTGAAGGCGTGGAGCGCCGACGCCCCCCCCGAGCTCGGGCCGGGTGAAGCCGGCGTGGGCCCCATCGGTCCCGAGCACGTGCCCGCTCTGAAAGTATTTCTCCATCGCGAGTTCCCTGGTCGCTGGGTCTTCGACACACTGCGCCTCTTGGAGCGGGAAGATCGCCACGACGGGGTGTTCTCCCTGTTCCTGGACGGCGCCATCGAGGGGTTCGCGGTCACCCAGCGCGAAGGGCAGAAGGTGCCCATCGGTGGGGCCGTGTGGCACCTCGACCTCGGCGAGCGCTGGGGCAGTCTCGGCCCGATCGGCGTGTCCAAGGGCGTGCGCGGTCGAGGCCTCGGCGACGCGCTGCTTGGCGCCTCCCTCTCCGCGCTGCGCGACCGCGGTGTGCGGCGGTGCATCATCGACTGGACGAACCTCGTGGAGTTCTACGGCCGCCACGGCTTCGAACCCGCGCGCACCTACCGCGTGTTCACCCTGAAGCTGGACTCCCCGCCCCAATAAGAAGAGCTATTCGACTTGATCCTCCGCGGAGATCTCGTCGGTCTCATCGAACTCGCCGTCGTCCGTGCCCTGCACGACCCGTGCGATCGAGCGCACCGTGTCGCCCTTGGCAAGGTTCATGAGCTTCACACCCTGTGCGATGCGGCCGACCTCGCGGATACCGTTGACCCGGATGCGGATGCTCTTGCCGTGCGTGGTCATCACGAGCAGCCGATCGTCGTCCTCCACGACCTCCGCGCCAACAATCTCGCCCGTCTTGGCGGTCACGTTCATCGTGAGGATGCCCGAGCCGCCACGTCCCTGCACCCGGTAGTCCTCCAGCCGGGTCCGCTTGCCGTAGCCATTCTGTCCAACGACCAGCACCGTGCTGTTGGGCCGCACAAAGTCGGCGGCAACCACCACGTCGCCTTCCTTGAGCCTCATGCCGCGCATGCCGCCCGCGGCGCGCGAACGCCCGGTGACGTTCTTCTCTGCAAAGCGAATGGACTGCCCGCCGCGCGTGACGATCAACACGTCGTCGTTGCCGCGCGTCTTGAGCACCCACCCGAGCTCGTCGCCCTCTTCGATATCGAACGCGATCAGCCCGTTGGAGCGGATGTTCTCGAAGTGGCCCATCTTCGAGCGCTTGATCTCACCCAACTTGGTGATCATCGTGAGGAAGCCCTCGCCCTTGATGTCCTTGACGCTCACCGTGGCGGTGACCCTCTCGCCGCTCTCGATGTTGATGTAGTTGATCACCGGCATGCCCTTGGCGTAGCGCCCGGTCTCCGGAATCTCGTACCCCTTGAGCTTGTACACGCGGCCCCGGTCCGTAAAGAACAGGATGTAGTGGTGCGTGCTGACCTGGAAGAGCTGGGCGGGCTCGTCGTCGGTCTTCATGGTGTTGTTCACGCCCTTGCCGCCGCGATGCTGCTGGCGGTACGACTCGATGCTCACGCGCTTGATGTAGCCGTCGCGCGAGATCGAAACGATCGCCTCCTCTTCGGGGATCATGTCCTCGTCGGTGAACTCGCCGGCCTCGCGGGCGATGATCTTGGTGCGCCGCTCGTCGCCATGCTTGTCCCGAAGCGCCTCGATCTCCTCACGGACGACCGTGCGCAGGCGCTCGTCGTCGTTGAGGATGTCCATGAGGTTCTGGACTTTGCGGAGCGCAGCCTTGTAATCGTTTTCGAGCTCCTGCTGCTGGATGCGCGTGAGGCGTCGCAGCGGCATGTTCAGCACCGCGTTCGCCTGGAACGGCGACATGTCGAACTCGCGCACCATCTCGGCGCGCGCCACGCCCGGATCGTCGCTGCGCCGGATCAAGGCGATGATCTCGTCGAGGAAGCGGCGCGCGATCTGGAAGCCCTCGTTGAGGTGGACCTCCTCGAGCGCACGGTACAGCTCGTAGCGCGTGCGTCGCTCGGTGACGATCTTGCGGTGCTTGAGATACTCGTCGAGCACGGTAACCAGCGGGCACGTGCGCGGCACCATTTCGGCAAGGCTCAGCATGATCGTGCCGAACGTCGTGCGCAGGCTGGTGTGCTTGAGCAGGTAGTTCAGCGCCTTGTTGGGCTGCACGTCGCGCCGAATCTCGATCTCGACACGCATGCCGCGCTTGTCCGAGTAGTCCTGCACGCTGAGGATTCCGTCGAACTTGCGCTCCTTGGCGATCGCGGCAATGCTCTTGATCAGGGTCTCTTTGTTGACCTGGTACGGGATCTCAGTGACCACGATGAGCGCCTTGCCGGCGTCGCCGGGCTCGATCATCGTCTTGGCCTGCATCACGATGGACCCACGGCCGGTCTCGTACGCGCTGCGGATGCCCTTCGTGCCCATGATCGTGGCGTACGTCGGGAAGTCGGGGCCCGGCAGGACCTCCATGATCTCGTCGAGCGTGCATGCGGGGTTTTCCAGGCGCATGAGGATCGCGTTGCACACCTCGGTGAGGTTGTGCGGCGGAAGGTTCGTGGCCATGCCGACCGCGATGCCGGTCGAGCCGTTGCAAAGCAGGTTCGGGAACTTGCCGGGGAAGACCGTGGGCTCCTCCAGCGTTTGCGAGTAGTTGGGGATCCAATCGACCGTCTCGCGATCGAGGTCCTCCATCAGCTCCATCGCCAAGGGCGTCAGGCGGCATTCCGTGTACCGCATGGCGGCCGGGCGGTCGCCGTCGATGCTGCCGAAGTTCCCTTGCCCGTCCACCAGCGGGTAACGCAGGGTGAAGGGCTGGGCCATGCGCACCAGCGTGGGGTAGATGACGGCCTCGCCGTGGGGGTGATAGTCGCCGCTGGCCTGGCCGCAAACCTTCGCGCACTTGGTGTAGCCGCTCGTTGGGTCCAGGTTGAGCATCCGCATCGCAAAAAGGATGCGCCGCTGCACAGGCTTGAGCCCGTCGCGCACGTCGGGAAGTGCACGCGCGATGATGACGGACATCGCGTAGTTGACGTAAGAGCGCCCAAGCTCCTCATCCACGTTGACGATCGAAATGTGCTGGTCGTTCTCTGCCAAATCCGGAGTCCTCGGAAGGGGTTGCCGCACCCTCTCTCAGGCTCAGATTCTACCCGGTAAGAGCGCCAGGGAGCCTCCGGGGGTTTGGTGGTTGGTGGTTTGTGGTTTGTGGTTGGGAGTCCGAGAACCCTTCCCCCCCTCCCCTGAACACTCAACACACAACACAGAACAAAAAACCAACAAAACAAATAACAATGGCTACGATTAGGGCATGCG
>CAYJMZ010000214.1:0-5318 GCA_964370995.1 uncultured Fimbriimonadaceae bacterium
CTGAAGCGGCACCGGGAAGAGCTGGACGAGCGCCTTCTCGAGCTTTGGGAGTTGGTGCCGCCGGCGCGGGCGGAAGCCGAAGGGATCGCGCAGCTGCTCTCGCAGAAGAAGCTGGACTTGGACGCGTACCGCACGAAGGTCGCCGCCGTCCGTCAGAAGCTCGAGCAGGAGTTCAAGGTAAGCATGGCCGCGCGGCCCCCTGCGGCTGCCTTGGTTCCGAAGGTCCTTCTGGAGCGCTACGAGATGATCCGCGGCAAGCACGACGGGATTGGCATGGCCAGGATCGGGGGCGTGCCCGCCTCTTGCGAAATGTGCGGAACCCTTCTTCCCGAGAGGCTCATCGAGGGTGCGAAGGACGAACACGTGGTCACGTGCGAGGCGTGCCACCGCATCCTTTACTGGAACGAGGGCATGCTGTGAGGTTGCTGATCCTCGCCGCGCTGGGGCTGGTTGCCGCAAGCTGCGCCAAATTCCCTGGGACCGGCCCGGGGACCCTGACCAAGCGGCTCGTGTTCCGAATGACGGTGGCCGGCAAGCTGCGGGACGGGTACATCTACATCGTCGCGCTCCGGCCGTCGAACGATCTCAACCCCACCACCCAGGGGCCGATCCCGGTGATCGCGCCCCCGTGGGGAAATGGGTTCGTGGCCGGCAACGCGCACTCGTTCGTGCGTTGGGACCGTCTGCAGTCGCCCCAGTACAACCTCTACGCGTTCCGAGACGTGAACCTGAACGAGTGGTTTCTCCGCGGCGCGCCCTTGAATTACGTGGACGTCGCGGTGGACGGGCGAACGCTTCAGTTCGAGATCGACCTGTCGCAGATCGCGGGCTCGGTGTCCGACGCGCTGCTTTACAAGTCGATCCAGGTCAACTTCCTCACGATGGACCGTGCGCCGCAGGGCACATCGGGCGGCTCGAAGTCGTGGGATGCGCTGGGAAACGGCAACATCCCCTCGGAGATCAACAGCTTCGTGACGATCCCGCTGCTCACGACGGGCATCTACGACAACGCGCGCTTCTTCGGCCTCGAGCCCGAGGGCGACAACCCCGATCCGGACCTCGACATCGTGGACTGGTCGATCGAGGTGCGCAACCCCTAGCGATGCCGCGGGTCACCGTTCTCCTCACGTGTTACAACCACCTCGCGCACCTGCCCGCGTGCGTGGCGGGGATTCGTGCGCAGACGTGCACCGACTTCGAGGTTGTGGCTGTGGACGACGGGTCGGTCGACGGGTCCGCAGATTGGCTGAGGGAGCACGCGCCGGACTGGACGCTCGTCGCGCTACCCGAGAACCGCGGCACGTACGCTGCGCTGAACGCGGGTCTGGCCCGTGCCGCGGGCGAGTTCGTGGCGATCGTGAACGACGACGACGTGTGGGCGCCCTCGAAGTTGGAGCGCCAATTGGCGGCGTTCGACGCGGACGCATCGCTCGGCCTTGTGCACACGGGAGGCGGGTTCATCGACGGGCACGGTGGGCCGGTGTCAGGTAGCCCGTTTGGGTTCGCGTTTCCGTCGTCGGCGTTGCCGGACGAGGGTTTGGCGTTGTTGCGCGCCAACCGCGTGATCGCGAGCGCCGCGATGGTCCGGCGCACGGCCTTGGAGGCGTTCGACGAGACGCTGTTCGGCTCGGGGGATTGGGCGATGTGGCTGCGCATTGCGGAGAAGTGGCGGGTCGGGTTCGTGGCGGCGCCGCTGACGCAGTACCGCGTGCACTGCGGCAACGCGAGCCGCAGCCTTGAGCGCGTGTGGCAAGACGACGAGCGCATCCGCGAGTGGATCGAGACCCGACACGCCGCGTGGGCCGCGCGCACGCCGAACTCCGCGGCGCTGCGGTCCGCCTACGCCCACAACGCCGCGTGCCTGGGCACCGCCCGCACCCTCAACGGAAACCCCGCCGGAGGCCGCCGCGCCTACGCCCTGTCCCTCCGCCGCGACCCCCACCGCTGGAAGAGCGCCCTCCGCTGGTGCGCCACGTTCCTTCCGAGAGCTGCCTTCCAACGGCTGGCCTAAGGGGAGGCTATGCTATGCCCGATGACGCGGATCTACCTCGACCATGCGGCGAGCTCGCCACTGCGGCCTGAGGCGCGCGAGGCGATAGCGGCGGTGGCGGGGGACGTGGGCAACGCCAGTAGCCTGCACGCGTTTGGGCGGCGGGCGCTCCAGGTGGTGGACGAGGCGCGCGAGGCAGTGGCGCGGGCGCTCGGGGGGGTGTTCGCCGAGGTCGTGTTCACCGCCGGCGGCACCGAGGCGGCGAACCTGGCGCTGGTGGGGGCCGCCTTGGCGCACGAGGGCAAGCGGCGGCGCATCCTGGCGTCGGCGGTGGAGCACCACTGCGTGCTGCACGCCGCGCCCCTGCTCGAGCGGCTTGGGTTCCAGATGGAGACGGTGCCGGTCGATCGCCAGGCGCGGATCGACCTGGATGCGTTGGAGCGCGCGATGGGGGACGACGTGCTGATGGTCGCCCTGCAGCATGCCAACAACGAACTGGGCACCCGCCAGCCCGTGGAGGAAGCCGCGACACTCGCCCGCCGACACGGGGCGCTGCTGTTTTGCGACGCGGTGCAGACCTTCGCGGCCGAGCCCTGGACCGTGGGCGACCTGCGCGCGGATCTGGTGGGTCTGTCGGCCCACAAGTTCGGCGGGCCGCTCGGGGTGGGGGCCTTGTGGGTGCGCGGCGGGGTGTCGGTCCAGCCGGTGGTGCGCGGGGGGGCTCAGGAGCGCGAGCGCCGGGCCGGTACCGAGAACTGGATGGCGCTCGCGGGCCTCCCTGCGGCGTTGGCGGCGGTTCGGCCCTGCGAGGAGTCCGAGCGCAAGGCCCGGTGCCGACGCGCGTTCCTAGAATCACTCCCGGCGGAACCTGTGCTCTCGGCCCCCGACCTTGCCCATGCCCTTCCCGGGCACCTGCACCTGCGGTTCCCGGGCATCTCTGCGGAGTCGTTGCTGATGGTGCTCGACCGCTTCGGCGTCGCGGCGGGCAGCGGGGCCGCGTGCAGTTCGGGGGCGATCGAGCCGAGCCACGTGTTGCGCGCGTGCGGCTATTCGGAGGCTGAATCGCAGGAGGGTGTGCGCTTCACGTTCGGCTGGGACTCGTGCGAAGAGCAGGCTGCCGAGGCCGGGCGCCGCACTGGCCGGGCCGTCGCACAAATCCTGACATCGCGGACCGGCAGGTACATTCAAGGCGAATGAGCCTCCCCATCGAAGACCTCACGCCGCGCGAAATCGTGGCCGAGTTGGACAAGTACATCGTCGGCCAGGGCGCGGCGAAGAAGGCCGTCGCCGTGGCCCTGCGCAACCGCTACCGGCGCCAACAGCTCTCCGCAGACGAGCGCGACGACATCCTGCCCAAGAACATCCTGATGATCGGGCCGACGGGGGTTGGCAAGACGGAGATCGCCCGCCGCCTCGCCCAATTGGCCCGTGCGCCGTTCCTGAAGGTCGAGGCCACGAAGTTCACCGAGGTCGGGTACGTGGGGCGCGACGTCGAGTCGATGATCCGCGACCTCGTGGGCGTGGCCCTGCGGCTCGTCGAGCGCGAGAAGATGGAGGCGATCCGACCCGACGTCGAGGAGCGGGTGCTGGACCGCCTGGTCGAACTGCTCGACGACGAGGAGGTCGCCGCTCGGCGCCCCAGGAGCCGGCCGACGGCTTCTGTGCTCGACAACCCGATCGTGCGCCAGGCGTACGAGATGTTTGGCAGGAAGCTCGACGACGACTACCCGGGCGAGGAGGAGCAGGTTCCCGTGGAGGTGGACCACGAGGAGGAGCAGCAGCGCCGTGCGCGCCGAAGGAAGGCGCTGCGCAGGCGCATCAAGGCAGGCAAGCACGACCAGCGCTTCGTCGAGATCGAAACCGAGGAGACGTCCAACCCGTTCGTGCAGGTGTTTTCTCCGCAGGGCCTCGAGGAGATGGGCCTCGACATGTCGCAGGTGGGCGGTGCGTTCCCCTCAAAACGCTCGACGCGCCGCGTGAGTGTCGCGGAGGCGCGCGGGGCGCTGTTCGGCGAGGAGGCGCGCAAGCTGATCGACCGTCAGGGCATGCAGCGCGAGGCCCTCAACCGCACCGAGCAGACGGGCATCATCTTCCTCGACGAGCTCGACAAGGTCGCGGGGAAGCAGGGCGGCTCAGGCCCGGACGTGTCGCGAGAGGGCGTCCAGCGCGACCTCCTGCCGATCATCGAGGGGTCGACGGTGCAGACCAAGCACGGCCCGGTCAAGACCGACCACATCCTGTTCGTGGCCGCGGGCGCGTTCCACATGTCCAAGCCCTCGGACCTGATTCCCGAGCTCCAAGGGCGCCTGCCCATCCGCGTCGAGCTTGAGAGCCTCACGGAAGCCGACTTTCGCCGCATCCTGCGCGAACCCCGCAACGCGCTGACCAAGCAGTACGAGAAGTTGCTGGCGACCGAGGGCGTGAAGGTGCGGTTCACCGACGACGCCGTGGACACGATCGCCGCCATGGCCGCCGAAGTGAACTCGAAAACCGAGAACATCGGCGCCCGCCGCCTGCACACGGTCATGGAAAAACTCCTCGAGGATCTGCTCTTCGACGCCCCCGACGCGAAAGACACCACGTTCGACGCCGCAGCGGTGAAGGAGCGTCTGGCCGGCCTCGTCAAGGACGTGGACCTCAGCCGCTACATCCTTTGATTGAGTGTTGAGTGTTGAGTGTTGAGTGTTGAGTCCGGATCCGGTCTTAACACTTAACACTCAACACTCAACACTCCCCCCCGTATCACCGAGGATATACTGGGAGGAGTGCTGGGTCCATGGACGGGCCAAGCGGGAAGGGATGAGCCGATGACCAGGCTGATTGGATTGGCGTTGGGGGGGGTGGCCTTCGGCGTGGCGGCGCTCGCGTCGATGGCGCACGGCCGCGGATTTACGGAGCAGGAGCGCTCCGCGATCGTGGCGTACTGGGCAGAGCCCGGCCGCTATGCCATCGGGCCCTCGCCTTCGGTGCCCCAACTGGGCAGCTGGCAGGTACGCCTGACGGTTGAAGGCTCGCGTTGGCTTTGGGAGTACGATCGGGCCCGAGGCGTGGGAAAGGCCCCCCCGGCCAAGCCGCTCCCCAAGGGCTCGGACACCGTTGCCTGGGAGATCTGGGTCAACGCGCGCGTGGCGTGGGATCGCGCCGAGGCGTGGCGGGCGGCAATCGATGCCAACCTCGCGCTGGGACAGTTCACACCGCCCAACCCCGATCCGCCCGCGCCTGATCCGGGGCCTGCTCCCGAGGGTCTGGTTGCCCTCGTCGGAGCGCCGCCCCTGCTTGCGGGAATCGCCGCGCCTCAGCAACACGCCATCGCGTTCGACGACGGGTT
>CAYJMZ010000215.1:0-5268 GCA_964370995.1 uncultured Fimbriimonadaceae bacterium
TCGTTCATCGGCAAGGTCTTGGGTTCCGAGGCCGCGCCCCTTCCGGTGGGGGAGCGTCTCGAAGGAACCCTGGCAGTCCACGTGCTGGCACAAGCGTACGGCGCGCGGATTCTACGGGTACACGACGTGCCGGCGGCGCGCAGGGCGATGGACATGGCTTCGGCGGTGCTTGGTTCGTGAATTCGAAGTTTGGGATTTTTGGGAGTGCGCGCCACAAACCACAAACCTAGTCTGGATAGTTGTGTCTAAGTTCGACGGGCTCGGCCTTGGAGTGTTTCATCTTGAGGTTGAGCATCTCGACGCCCAGCGAGAAGGCCATGGCGAAGTAGATGTAGCCCTTGGGGATGTGCTGGCCGAAGCCCTCGGCGAGCAGGTTGGCGCCGATCAGCACGAGGAACGAGAGCGCGAGCATCTTGACCGTGGGATGCGCCTCGACGAACTTGCTGACGGGGCTGACGAATGCCAGCATGAACATCACGCTCACCATCACCGCGGCGATCATGATCTCCACGTGGTCGACCATGCCCACGGCTGTGACGACCGAGTCGATGGAGAACACGAGGTCGAGCACGAGGATTTGGGCGATCGTCGTGGCAAAGGAGCGCGCGGCCCCCGCACCGCTTGAACCCGTGTGCTCCTCCCCCTCCAATTTGCCGTGAATCTCGTGGGTGGCTTTGGCGACGAGGAACAGGCCGCCGAGGATCAACACCAGGTTGCGGCCCGTCACGGCGTGGCCGAACAGCTCGAGAAACGGCTTGTCCATGCGCATGACCCAGCCGATGGACAGCAGGAACAGGATGCGCGTAACCACGGCCAGCATGAGCCCCGTGCGCTGCGCAGACAACCGCCGCTCCTCCGGGAGTTTGCCCGTGAGGATCGAGATGAACACGATGTTGTCGATCCCGAGCACCACCTCGAGGAGTGCGAGCGTGAGAAAGCCGATCCAGGCTTGGGGGTCTGAGAGAAGGTCCATTTTTCAGATAGTGTTTAGTGTTTAGTGTTGAGTGTTGAGTGGTGAGAGTTGAGAGTTGAGAAGCATCCGGGCCTTAACATTAAACACTCAACACTCAACACTCCTTCCCTTAGACTTCTTTCGTCTTCCAGTGGCCCCTCTTGAAGGCGACCATGGCCATGATGCCCTGCACGCTTTGGGAGGCGCTCATGGCGACCCACGCCCCGAAGGAGCCCATGCCGATCGAGACCGCGAGCACGTACGCCAGAGGGACCCGCAGGCCCCACAGGGAGACCAGTGTGATCCACATCGGGCTCTTGGTGTCGCCCGCGCCTTGCATGGCGCCAATGAGCACCATCGCGTAGCCGAAGAACACCTCCGTGACGCACAGGGTGCGAATCAGCAGGGCGGCTTCGGCGGCCATCGCGTCCTTCCCGCCGACGATCACGTGCGCAATCCCCGGCGCGGCGAGGAACAGGGGCACCACCAGCGCCGCGATCACGAGGGCCGCTTGGTGGCTGGCGGCCCACCCGAGCCTCTCGGCGCGATCGGGCCGGCGCATGCCCAGGCTTTGACCCACGAGGGCGGACGCCGCGACGGACAGGCCGAACGCCGGCATGAACATGATCGACTCGATGGCGAAACCGACGCTCATGGCGGCGATGGCCACGGACCCGTTGGCAACGCCCTTGAGCACCAACGTGAACGCGGTGAGCGACGCCACACGCAGCACCGCCATCGTGGCCGCCGGCAGCGCAATCCTCAGGATGCGCACGAGCCACTCGCGCGATGGCACTTGGAGTCTCCAGGCATCGCCCAGAGGCGTGCGTCCGACGTGCGCCATGTACGCCAGCGCCGAAATCCAAGCACTTGTAGTGAGCGCCGCCGCCGCGCCCATCAGCCCCCATCCCAGGCCGGGGATCACGCCGAGGGCCGTGTTCTTGGCGGGGAAGATGAACACGTAGTTCAAGGTCATGTGCAGCACGATCTGCAACCCCGAGATCACCATGGGGCTCTTGGTGTCGCCGATGCCGCGCAGGGAACCCGCGATCGATTGGATCACGAAGAACGCGGGCAGACCTGCGGCAAACGCCATGAGAAAGGCGGTGGCCAACCGGATGGCCTCGGTGTCGTGGGGGGGCAACAGCGCCTGAGCGGCGAACGGCGCCGTGGCGAGCGTGGCGAGTGCCAACAGCACCCCGGCGAGGATCGACACGCTTAGGCACTTCCGACTTGCGAGGCGCACCTCGTCGTGGCGCTCGGCACCGTACGCACGGCTGACCAGGGCGGTGGCGCTGACCGCCAGGGTCATCGACAGCGAGATCGTGAGGAACACGACGTTGATCGACGCCCCGTGTGCGGTCAAGGCCGCGGCCTGCAGGTGGCCGATGAACCCGCGGTCCAGCAGACTGTTGACCACCTGCATCGAGTTGAGGGCCACGGCGGGCCAAGCCAGCGACCACACCACGCGCGCTGGATTCTCATATCGCGGAGGAGATTCCGCTTGTTCCTCGGAGTGTGTCAACGGTGCGTTAGCGTACCAGGGGGCTCCGATGCCCGCGCAAATGCGGGACCCTGGCTTCCACTCCCGTATCTTTGCCCGCGCAATAGGACGCGTTTTGGTGCCCGAGAACGTCAGCCTGGTAGAAATGGAGTGTCCGTGCGCCAGGGCCAGCGGGAAGAACCCACTCGACAGCAACAAGCGAGAGACGCACTCAACCGCAATCCGGAGAATGCGCTCTCTCCATCCTCCACACCCTCCAGCCCACGGGCCGGCCCTGCCAAGGCCGGCCCCCTTTTTTGCCCCTCACTCTAAGGCGCAATTCCCAGCCACTCGTCCCACTGGGTGTCTTGCCCCAGGCGCAGATTCGTGTAGTCGAGCGCGTATCCACTGGCGTTGAACGTGACCGCCGGGGAGAAGTCGACCGACACCCCGTGGCTGTTCGGGGAGAAGCTGTTGTGTCCCTCCCAAACCACGGCGTTCGACACGGCGGTGCGGACCGAAACCGCGGCTGTGGACACCGCCGGGACCCCCAGCAGGGCCTCCATCTTGAGGCACAGGTCCGTGAGGTCGCGGAACGTGCGCGGGGGGTTCGACGACTGGCTGTACGCCTGGGTCTGCGCGCGCACGGCGGGGATGTTGGGCCCGACCGCGCCGGCGTTGGCGATCAGGGACGACGCCAGGCCGTTCAAGGCGGTGGCCAGGGCGGGGAGTTTCGACGTGTCGAGCACGCTCTGGGTGATCTTGCGCGTGGCGTACGCCGGCACTTCGAGCATCCCGTCCACGAACGCCTTGCTGAGGCTCAAGGTGCTCGCATCGGGCGCGTCTCGGAAGTTGTCGAAGATGCGCTCGTACGGGTAGCCCTCGCCTGGCGGGCTCTCTTCGCTTCCCGCGACGAAGAGTGCCTGATCCTTGATTTCGTAGGCGACTTCGAGCATCTGCATCAGGCTCGCATCCCAGGCCACGATGTCGAACACGTTGCTGCCCAGAGCCGAGGCGAGTTCGTCGGTGCGGATGTAGTTGCCGGTCTCGTCGTCGTAACTGACGCCGCGCGTGGGGAGTTCTGCGTCGGGCGAGCGGTTCAGCCACCCGCCGCCGTGGTTCCAGATCAGCAGCACCGTGCGCTGGGACGGGTAGTAGGTTTTGCCCCATTGGATGAACGCGTTGAGGGTGGTGGGATCGCCCATGTCCACACCCGTGCCCATGTCTTGAATCAACTCGCTCGCGATCGATGACGTGCTGTCGGGTTTCACGAGGTACCGTCGCGTGCCGTTGAAAGTCGATGCGGGGAAGAGCGATGTGGACTGTTTCCACTGCACGACGAACCGCACATCGGGGTTTCCCGCCACCTGCTCCATTTGGTTCATGTTCAAAGGGCTGTAACTATAGAGATCGTTTGCAGCGTTCATGTACACGAGCACCGTCCACTTCGTGGTGGTCGTGGTGAACGGCGTGATCACGATGCTGGCGCCGCCCTGCAGGCTCGTCGGGCCGTGGGTTGCGCGGACCGAGCCGTTGCCCTGAGCGATGCCAAGAGCGATGCCAGAGGCGTTGATCGTCGCGACCCCGCCGAGCGTTTGCCAGGCCACAGAACCCTCGCCGATGAAGGTCGCAATGCCCGCCGACGCGTACGCCGTCGCGTAGAACGCCTTGCTCTGTTGAACCTTGAACTCGGCGGCCGCGGGGGTGACCACCAGAGAGGTGGGCGTGGCGCCGACCGCGCTGGAAAACGTGGTGGTTCCCGAAACGGTCAGAAGCGCCTCAAGCTCGCCGGTCTTGATTCCGCCGAGGTCGCGCGCGGAGAACAGCTCGACGAACAGCCGACGCGTGCCCGAGGTGATGCCGGAGAGCGTGGTCTGCTGTACGCCGTCCACGTCCTGGTTGACAACCAGGGTGGTGAGCAGTCGCCCGTCCGCGTCGTACACTTGGACGCGCTGGGACAATCCACCCCCGGGGGAGGCGCGCAGGGTCCAGTCCGTGGCATAGACCAACTTGGCCAGGGCCGGGCCGCCGCCGCCGCCGCAACCGGCGAAGAGGACTAGGACTGCGAGCGCGAGGGGGGCGCAGACGAAGAGGAGGGCACGCTTCATGGGTCTTCCATGATAGACGGACGCCCGGTCCTCCCTGTTCGTCGGGAATGTGGAGAGGGGCCGATCAGCCTGCGAGTTTCACGGGGGCTTCCGCCAGGCGCCGCCAGATTGCGCGTGCGAACAGCTCGACGAGTTGGGGGTCGTAGTGTGTGTCCGACGCCTCGCGGATGCGCTCGAGGGCCTGGGGCCAAGGCATGCCCTTCCGGTATGGCCGATCCGTGGTGAGCGCGCTGAAGCCATCGGCCACGGCGAGGATGCGCCCCAGAACTGGGATCTGCTCGCCGACCAGCCCGTCGGGGTAGCCGGCGCCATCCCATTGCTCGTGGTGGTGACGGATGCCGGGCAGGACGTCTCCGGTTCCGGGCATGCTTCCGACGATCATCGCCCCGATCACGGGGTGTTGGCGCATCACGTCCATCTCCTCGTCCGACAAGTGTCCCGGCTTGCGCAGGATCTCATCCGGCACCCCGATTTTGCCGACGTCGTGGAGCAACGCCGCGCGCCGAATCGTCCGGCAGGCGTCCTCTCCGAGTTGATGCTCCTGCGCAATCCACACCGCGTACTCGGCGACCTCCTCGGAGTGCGCGCGCGTGTAAAGGTCCTTGTTGTCCACGGCGATCACCATCGAGTGCAGGAGGTCGAAGGTGCCATCGCGTTCTGACGGGCGGGCGGATCGCGACACGCCAGGCGATGCACCTTCGCGTTCGCGCTTCGTGGCGTACATG
>CAYJMZ010000216.1:0-5246 GCA_964370995.1 uncultured Fimbriimonadaceae bacterium
GGGGGGGAAAGCGCGGACCGGGAGTCCGCGCACTCTAAAACCGACCTATGCCGCCACCCCAAGCCGGAGCCGCCGCCAAAGGGCCCCCACCACGAAGCGAAGCCCGAGCATCAGCAGGTGGATCGCCGTGCCAAGGCAAAAGGCGTACGCCGCCACCTGGCAGGCCGTTGGCAAGTAGCCGCGCAGTTGCGGCACGAATCGGCCAGCCAGGGTCGGATTCGCGGCGATTCCCTCCAGGATGTCTCTTGCCCTCACACGGAAGACCGCGACTTCGTGGATCACGCTCCGGCCACCGACTCGCCAAAGCGACTTAGCCTCCTCAAGATCGGCGGTCCTGACCGTTGTCAGGGTGGATAGGGGATCCGTGTGCAGATTCCACCGCTGGAGCAAGTGGGGGGCCAAGAACCCTTGCGAACTCGTTAGCGAAGTCAGCGCTACCGGATCGCCTTTGTCATACGCGTTGCTCATCGTGTGGAGCAGAGGGCCCCATCGGTCCACGGTCGCGAGTCGTTCGCGGAGGCTGCGCTCTAGGTTCGCCGTGGATGGGGCATAGACAATGCCGAAGCCGTCCCGTTCTCCGATGTCGATGGTTGCCGCAGACAGGAACAGCCAGGTTGCTCCCGTACCTGCCAGGGCGCTAATCCCGATCTCTCGCCAAGCGAAACCTGGGGTTCGGTAGGCGACGATCGCGAACAGGAGGAGGAGCGGCGGAAGGAACCACACGAAACTCCAGGCGATCCCCGACTCGTGCGCAGCAAGCCCCACTGCCGGAAGGATCGTCGCCATAAACGTGAGCACGGCCAACGCCCGCGAACGGCGCGGGCCGCACTCTCGGCGGAGGGCGGCGCCGACTTTTCGGATGTCTCCGAACTCCAACACGGCGGCCTCGGCATCGCCGTCGTGGGCGAGGCGCAGGTCCTCGAGGTGGTTGGCGGTCTCGCTGAGGAGGTCTTTTCGAACCTGGGGGTCCAACGCGGACAGTTGCCGCTCCAAGTCGGCCAGGGCGCGCGTGATGGCGTCAGCCATTGGGGGCCTCCTTCAGGTTCAGCAGGGCCATCACCGAGGCGGCGAAGCTGTTCCACTCCACGCGCCGCTTGCAGAGCTCCTTGGTGCCCGAGGGGGTGACGGAGTACACCTTGCGGTCCGGCCGCCCGTCCTGCTCGACCCAGGTGGCGGAGATCCACTCCCGCGTCTCCAAGCGGTGAAGGATAGGATACAACTGCCCATCCCCCACCTTCAGGACCCCGCCGCCGGCTGAGCGGATGGTCTTGGCGATGTCGTACCCATGCTTCGCCCCGCCACCAAGCGCGGCCAGCACCAACGATTCCAAATCAGGTTTGTACCTCATGGATTGATTGTATCACAATTTGAGGTATATCCAAACGAAAGGGCGGAGAATCGGTCGGTTACTTGATCGGCACGGGAGATACCTTCAGCTCGGCGTCCACCTGGTCGAGTTGCCTCATGAACTCGGCCACCTTCATCGCGCCGGCGCACCGGTGCACGACGTCCGCGTTGGGGCGCAGGAAGACCACGGCGGGCACGGCGGGAACTTGGAGCCGTCCGCCCAGCGCCTGTGTGTGGGAGTCCGCGATGTCCAGCCGAACCGGCACGAACTCCCGAATCCGCTCGAGCACTGCGGGGTCTGAAAGGGTCACTTCCTCGAAGACCTTGCAGATCTCCTTGTCCGACGCGGTGAACACGGCCATCACAATCGTGTTGCGATCGGTGGCGATGGTTTGCGCTGCGGCGATGTCCTGAGCCCATGGCACACGCGATCCGCCCCCGCACCCAACTGCGACCCACACGGCGGCCACGAGGGCGCCCACCATCGTGCCCCTCATCGTCCGCCCTTCCAAATAATCGATTGCATGCAGTTCTCCAACATCTCCTGTCTACCCGACCGGCGCTTCGGCTCTCCGTGTTCGCGCATGTAGGCCTCGCACGACGCGAGGGTGGCCTGTCCTTGCAGAACGCCGGTTCCGAACGGGCAGTTCCAATCCGCATACCGCTCCTGGATGGCGGCGCCCATGCGTCCGTCCTGCACCACGGCATGCGCAAGTTCGAGACCGATTGCGAACGCGTCCATCCCGCCAATGTGTCCGTGGAACAGGTCGACAGGCTCGTGCGACGCCCTTCGAACCTTCGCGTCGAAGTTCAGACCGCCGGTCGTGAACCCGCCCATCGCGAGCACCTCCAAAAGGATCGCCGCGGCCTGCGTGGGGTCGGTCGGAAACTGGTCGGTGTCCCAGCCCAACAACATGTCTCCCACGTTCGCGTCGACCGACCCGAGGGCGCCGGCGTGCCGTGCGCATTGGAGTTCGTAGACCATTGAGTGGCCCGCGAGCGTCGCATGGTTGCTCTCGATGTTGAGCTTGAACCGGGGGAGAAGGTCGAACTCGCGCAGGAAGTTGAGGCACGCCTCGACGTCCGAGTCGTACTGGTGCGTGGAGGGTTCACAGGGTTTGGGTTCCAGCATGAGTTGCCCCTGAAAGCCGATGGAGTCCGCGTGCGCCGCGGCCATGTGCAGGAATGCGGCAAGTTGCTCCCGCTCCCGTTTGAGGTCCGTATTGAGCAGGGTGTCGTAGCCCTCGCGTCCGCCCCAAAACACGTACCCGAGGCCACCGAGTTCGAGCGTGGCCTCCATCGCGCGTTTGACCTGCGCCGCCGCGCGGGCGAACACGTGGGGGTCTGGGTTGGTCGCCGCGCCGCACTGGTACAGGGGGTTGGAGAACAAGTTTGCGGTGCCCCACAGCAGGCGCGTGCCGGTGGTGTTTTGACGCTCCTTGGCAAGCGGCACCATGTGCTCGAGGTTGCGCGCGGTGGCTGCCCCGTCCCCGCCCTCGGGCGCGAGGTCGAGGTCGTGGAAGCACCAGAAGCCTACGCCCAGCTTGTGGAAGAACTCGAACGCCGCGTCCAGCGTGTCCTCCGCGCGCCGGAGGGGGTCGGACGCCGCATGCCACGGGCGTTGCATGGTGGGCGCGCCAAAGGGGTCCGCGCCGGTGTTTTGGAACGTGTGCCAGTAGCAAACGGCGAACCGCAGATGGTCCGCCATCGACTTGCCACCCACCATGCGCCCCGCATCGTAGTGCTTGAACGCCAGCGGGTTGCGGCTGTCGGGCCCCTCGTAGGGGATGGGCCCAGGGACTTGCGGGAAGAACGCCATGCCCTATTGTAGTTTGTAGTGGTTCACTATTCCAGCGGCAGTCGACCGCGCCCGGGAAGGAGATGCCTCCGCAGCCCCGCTGTGGAGGGCTTACCTGGCCAGCCGAAAAGAAAGCCTCCACAGCGGGGCTGCGGAGGCATGGGTGAGCGCCGGGAGATTAGTGATTCACTAGACTAGCGGCAGCAGGGGCAGGCGCCGGTGCATCCGCAGGGCTTCGGGGCGATTTGGATGATCCTGCCCTTGGTGACGCGGCCCTCGAAGCGGATGTTGCCCCCGGCGCGCTCCATGCGCACGAGCACCCACGGGCTGGTCATCACTGCGGCGTTGATCGAGCCCTTTGGCGGCTGGCTCTCGACGTAGCGCACCACGAGATCGTTGGGGGTCGGGCGCGCGATGGTCTCCACGTACACCGCGTAACCACTGGAGGGCCGAGAACCCAGGTTGATGGCGATCAGGAGCTCCTTGCCCCACTCGATGCCGCGCGGCGCGTTGGCCGCCGAGCCCGAGTGCTGAGCCCAATAGGTCTGGAACTCCGCCTCGTTGTTGATGGTGCGCAGCCCTCGGTGTTGGATTGCGCTGGAGGTGCCGGAGTCGAACGTGCGGTACTTCACAGGCGCCTGGAAGCTCTGGCCGAACTGCGCGCCGCCAGTGGCCACAACGGTGCCCACGATCGCCCCAAGCATGCCTTTCATGAAGCTGTTCATATATGTTTGACGCGTGGGACGGGGTTTGGGTTTTGGGCTTTGGGGAGCATGATAGGTCCAAAACCCGGTAATGCCAAAGCCATCGTGAGTGTCCTCATCCGCATAATAGTGCGTGCGCGGCCCGACGTCCACCGACTCGCACGCGCCGGACCGACGGCGGCAGACCCTTCCGTACATCGAAGGTGTGCGAGGTGCTGCCGCGTTGTACGTCGTTCTTGGCCACGTGTGTGTGTTGGTGGATCCCCGAATCGTTCAGGGACAGCGCACGGACACCCCCGCGTGGATCCAAACGCTGATGGCCCCCTTTTGGTACGGGCACCTTGCCGTGGCGTCGTTCATCGTGGTGTCGGGGTTCTGCCTGCAGATGTCGCTGTTCGACCGCGGCGACGGGCGCATGCGCAACGTGTGGCGGTTCTTTGGGCGTCGCGCGAAGAGGATCCTTCCCGCGTACTACGCGTGTCTTGGCGTGTCGCTGGTGGTCGCCATGACGGTGACGAGTTCGCAGCTGGGCATGCCGTTCCGCCAGTACGTGCCCGTCACGCGGGAGAACACCCTTGCGCACGTGTTCCTGGTGCACAACTGGCGTCCCGAGTGGATGTACAAGATCAACGGCGTGCTGTGGAGCATCGCCACCGAGGCACAGCTCTACCTGCTGTTCCCGGTTCTGGTGGTGCTGCTGTTCGCGCTGCGGCGCACGGGCCTGTTTCTGGGCACGCTGGGCCTGGCCGCTTGGCAGGTCCTCGAACATCCCGAGTGGGGGAAGATGTACGTGTGGTACGTGGCCTTGTTCGCGTTCGGCATGATCGCCGCGCACTGGGCGTTCCGTCCGAACCTGCGCAGGGGCGTTCATCCCCGATTCGCGGGTTGGTTGGGTGTGGCGTTTGCGGTCGGGGCGGTGGCTGCGATCGTGCAGACGCGCTCGCTTCCCCCGCGCGACCTGCTGATGGGCGCCGCCGTGGCGTGCTGGCTCTACGCGGGCACGGTCGCCCCGCGTTCGTTGCCCGCGCGGGTGTTCGGCTGGGGCCCGATCGCGCTGGTGGGCATCTTCTCGTACAGCCTCTACCTGATGCACCACCCGATTCTGCAGGTGCTCTACGTGTTCCGCCCCGCATGGGCCGCGGGACCCGGGATGCAGTTGGCGTACCTCGCGGGGGTAGGCCTGCCCGTGGTGCTCGCGCTTTGCATCGCGTTCTTCTGGATGTTCGAGCGCCCGTTCCTCACCCGCCGCGCCAAGGCCCCGAAGCGCGAGTGGGCCGACCGTGCGGTGGTGGTGCTCTCCCGCCCGCTGGTCGAGGAGTCGGGGTAGATCTCTCTGCGCTAGCTCGGATTTTAGAGTGCGCGGATTACCGATCGGCGCTTTCAGATGCGGAGGAGCC
>CAYJMZ010000217.1:0-5246 GCA_964370995.1 uncultured Fimbriimonadaceae bacterium
GGATAGGGTTGCACGCAAAGGCGCAAAGGACGCTAAGGGGGACACTGTTCAGGGAGGTTGTTCACGACGCGCTTGAATCCATCTCGCAACGTCTCTTCCCCAAAATTGATGAGGAGGCCGAGGTGCATGCCTGTCAGACGCAAGTAGGTGAGAAGCACCTTGTACGCGACTCGGGGCACAAGCTCCAGTGACTTGACTTCGACAATTACCTTCCCATCAACGATGAGGTCTGCCCGAAACCCCTGACCCAGTTGCATCCCATCGTACACCACGGGGATGGCCTGCTGGCGTTGCACGCAAAGACCCTCGCGCATGAGTTCGTAGGCCAGCGCGGATTCATAAACGGCCTCCAGTAGCCCAGGACCCAAAGCCCGATGGACCCTCAGTGCAGCCTCGATCACAACTCTCGACACCTGGTTTTCGGTCATCTTTGCGCCCTTTGCGCCTTTGCGAGACCCCTACTCAATAGTACACCGCGTACATCCAATACGGTCACTACTTATAATACTGCTTGCACGAAACAATACGCAGTCCATCTATCACTTGAGCCCCATCCAGGCCCGTCGCGCCCTTGCGAGAGACATGCGCGGGACCCAGAATCCCCCCTCACCGCGCGCCGAGTTTGGGCAAGCCGACCTTGGCCCGAGCGATGTCCGCCTCGTGAAAGAAGGTCGCGTTGACCCTCTCATACTTCGCGTCCTCGGCGACGTCCCAACCCGTCGCCCCGAGATAGGCCAGCGTGACCAGCAGGGCCACGCCTGAGCCGACCGCCCGCAGCGCTCTTGCAGGTCCGAGGCACAAGGCGCACGCCCCGGGAAACACGGCCAGCAGCATCGGCCCCCACCCAAACGCAGCGAAGAACGGGTCCTTGAACACCCCCAGGCAACCCGCGGTAGCAGCGACAGCCAGCAAAGTCCCCGCCATCCACCGCTTCGGGGTTTGCCAGGCCAGAAACAGGAGCACCAGATTCGCCAAGGCGATGATCGTCGCGCCGGTGAAGGACAACACCGCGGACGTGAACGGCAGGAACCCCGCGGCCGCGGCGACGCCGAACACCGCCAAAGTCGCGCGTTCCGACGTACCCCGAAGGGCCATGACCAAGAGAACGGCATAGCTGAGGGTTAGCCCCAAGGCCGCCCATACCGCCACGGCATACATCGACCGCTCCGAGTCCAAGGCGGTGGTCAGGGAAAGCCAGAACACTGAAAGGCCGAGCAAGAAGCAACAGAGCGTTCCCCTTCCTCTTTCAAAGGCTGGCGGATCCCTCTTCGCCCACCAGGACAGAACCAGGTACGCCGGAACGAGCCCGAGCAGCAGCGCGAGGATTCTCGCCCCCAGGTGCGCGGCCCGGAATGCGGCCCCCGGCATGTCCATCTGATCCGGTGTCGATGACATTGCAACGTCCGCGCCCGCTGCTGCGAGGCGGGTGACTTCGTCGACCATCGTCGCAGGGTCCAGGCCCCCTGTGTCGATTCCCGCGGACTTGAGCGCAGCGCCGAGCTCTCGCGCTTTGCGAGCGACCTTGGCCTCCCACTCCTCACGCTTCGCCCCCTTCGGGATCGACCCGCTTGAGGGGACTCCGAGGGCGAGCGCTGGGACCTTCTGGCGCGGCAAGAGGGCCAATCCCATGCCCGACCGCCCCACCAGAATCCCGACCAGTGTCGACGCGTCCCGCGCCATGACGTACTGGTGCCGCAGCAGCGCCCACCGAACGGACAGGCGCTTCTCGGGAGGGGTCTCGGACGAGATCCGCTCCACGAGGTTTCGCTCCGAGGAGTAGTGCGGCAAGACCGAGGAAGCCGCCACGATCGTGCGCGACGCCTGGCCCCGGTATCCGTAGTTCTTCTCAAGGGTGGAAACGAGGAGCTTCGCCTCGCCTGGAAACCGGTCGTCGTGCTTGCCAAGCCCGGACGCGCTGACCAGCACGTCCCGCGCCTCGTCTTTGCGGTCGAGCGTGTAGAGGGCGATCGCGCGCATGGTGGGGAAATAGGCGTTCTTTGGATCCAACCGCGCCCCTTGAGCGGCAACTTCAAGCAACCTAGCGGCCGCCAAGCTCTCTCGCTGGCGCTCGAAGGGCCGTGGCACAATGCCCTTTCGCTGATCCAGGCGCGGCACGGTCACGGTCTGCGTCAACAGGCGGGCTAGGTGAGCGCAACCGTCCAGATCGTCGGGGTGTTTGTCGACGAAGGACTCCAACGCCTGCAGTAGGGGTCTGAATCCGGGTTCCCTCTTCTCGCGCGCCTGGTCCGAAGGACTCGGTCGGCGCGCCCACGAAAACAAGGCTGCGGCCAACTCGTCGTCGCGGGTCTCCGACCTCCAGCGACTGGGATCGAGCGGCCCGGAGGTGCCCAGCCAGGATTCGACGTTCCAGGGCTCCGTGCTCGGAAGGCGACCCAGAAGCATGTCGACCTGGTTTCGAAACGACCATCTCGACATGGGAAGCACCGCCACCGCGAGCACCGCGCCAATGGCGATGAAGATCGCCAACGAACCGAACCTAAAGCGCGCCATGAGCGAGCCTCCGACGAGGGCCGAGCCGGCACGACCGGTGGGGTGAGATCCTCGACCCGTTTCAAACCCCACACCGGAAAGCTCTTCATGTGCATTCTTGCGCCTTCAATGAGAAGACCGCCGCCAGCCCCGATTCCTTCGCGCGCGGCGGCCCGGGCTGGGAGTTTCAGATCGGTCTTGCCTCCCATCCCCGCGACTACCAGTACGACTCCGGATCGTCCCCGACCTTTTGCTTTCGATCAACGGGATACGATTTCACCCGCAGGTCTGGGAACAGATACAAAGCCATGCCACTGGAGCGGTAGCCCCTGAATTCCCGCCCCTCCCAGCTCAATCCGCGCTCGTTGAACCCTTCATCACCTGCAGAACCTGGCTCCCACAACAGCGGCAACCAGGACGGCATGTCGTCGGGTCTGAGGGGAGGAGGGGGGAATCCGTACAGCAAGACGAAAGCCCTGAGCCCGGGTCCCCCGTACGGCTGATAGCCATAGCTGGTGTACTTGTGGCGAATGCCCAGGAAGTACCGCTCTTCTCCCTTGACCTTGTCTGTCGGGCAAAACCAGACGTCGTTCGCACGAACGTAGGGCTGGACGCTTTCTCGAAACAGCCTCGGCATATCCGAATCCGTCGGAAGCGGACCAATCAGCCCTACTGGATTGTTGAAAAAGCACAGCATGGACTCGACGTTGGTGTACGGCGGCAGCGCGCCATCCACATCCTGCGCGTAGAGTTGCAACGCCGTGCCGAGTTGTCGGAGGTTGCCGGCGCTGACCCGTTCGAAGGCCTTGGCCCGGGCCGCGAACAGCACGGGCAATAGGACTCCCAAGAGGAGCGACACGATTGCGATGACGATCATCGTCTCCACAAGGGTGGCTCCTGCAATATGACTTCTTGCCGATGCGGGTCCGGACTCGCGGCAAGCCGCTCGAATGCAAGGCGACGAGCAAGCTCGCGCACTCCCAAAGGGGACCGGCATCCGTCTTCTCGGCACGCCCGCTGCGACGAACACGGCCCACGAACCAGCCCTCAAGCGCGCCATGAGCGAGCCTCCGAAGAGCGCCGAGCGGGCACGACCAGTGGGGTGAGATCCTCGATCGTCAGCCCGGCTTCGCGGTATTGCCGGGAGAGCACTGGTCGGGCGTTCGGGGCGGGCTCGCCGGGCGCTTGCCAGGAACCCGCCAGCGACAGGGCGACGGCCGCTGCGACAAACCCGCTGGCCAACTGCGCCAGAGCCCGCGCCACCGTCCACGCCGCCCCCCGCCGAACAGGTCGCATTGGAAGGCCAACGCTGGGCGGCTCCACGGAATCGCAGCTATCGTAGAAACGCTCCAAGGAACCCATCGGATCGTTCATTCCTCGTCCTCCCACAACGTCCGAAACGCCTTCTTTGCGGCGTGCAGTCGAGAGGCGACGGTGCCTTCTCGCACACCCATGGCATCGGCGATCTCGGCGTAACTCAGCCCCTCGCCGATTGCCAGCGCAAGCACCGCCCGGTGGGTCGGGCGCAACTGACACAGCGTGCGGCGCACGTGGAGAGCCTCCAGGATGGCGGTCTCCGCCGATTCGGCAATCGGCTCTTCGCTTGGCTCAAAGGGACGCGCCGGGATTTGGCCGATGGCGCATCGCACGAGGATGCGTCGGAACCACGCGGTGCCGGACTCCGGATTGCGCAGCGAGCCCCGGGAACGCAGCGCCCGCAGCAGCGCCTCCTGAAGGGCGTCCTCGGCCGCATCGGGGCACCCCGTGATCTTCAACGCCAGCCTGAATCCCCACACCCGCCAAGCCGAGGACACCGCATCGAATGTCTCGGCGACCTCAACGGGTTTCACATTCCAAATAGAAAAGCTCGCCGCGTGCATTCTTGTGCCCCTCACTAAGAAGACCACCGCCGAGGCCGAATCCTTCGCGCCCCTCACTACGCAACACTCTCCCTAGGGATAGATGCCGCGAGTGGTGGTGGCTTCGGCGACGCGTTTGACGCCGATGATGTATGCCGCCGTCCGCAGGTCCGTCTTGTGCTTGAGCCTCATGGCGTCCACGGCCGCGTAAGAGTGGCGCATGATCCGCGTGAGTTTGTTGTTGACATCGTCCTCTTCCCAGAAGAAGTTCTGGAGGTCCTGCACCCATTCGAAGTACGACACGATCACCCCGCCGGCGTTGGCGAGGATGTCCGGTACGACGACAATGCCCTTGTCGGCGAGGATCTTGTCCGCCTCGGGGGTCAGAGGGCCGTTGGCACCTTCGACGACCAGCTTCGCCTTGATGCGGTCGGCGTTGTCGGCGTGGACCTGGGCCGCGATCGCGGACGGCATCAGCACGTCGCACTTCAACTCGAGCAGATCCTCGTTCGAGATCGGCTCGGCGTCCTTGTACTCGGTGATCCCACCCTCGCGGCCGCTGTACAGCTCCGCAAGTTCTCGAATCGGCAGGCCTTTGGGGTTGTAGATCCCTCCGCGTGCATCGCTCACCGCGAGGACCGTGGCCCCCATCTCCTCGGCGATGCGTGCGGCGATGGACCCGACGTTTCCAAAGCCCTGAACCACAATCTTGGCATTGGCGAGGTTCATGTTCATGGTCTTCAAAGCCTCTACGGCCGCCACGACCACCCCGCGGCCCGTGGCCTCGACGCGACCCTCCGACCCGCCCAAGGAAATCGGCTTGCCGGTGACCACGCCAGGAACGGTGTAGCCGCGCTGCATCGAGTACGTGTCCATGATCCACGCCATCACCTGCGC
>CAYJMZ010000218.1:0-4842 GCA_964370995.1 uncultured Fimbriimonadaceae bacterium
AAGACCGGGACGAGTCGGGCATGCAAGTCGTGCGGCAACCGATGGCCAGTCTGACGGTGCCACGTCCCGCGCGGGCTCAGTTGCTTGCACCGAGGCGGCACGGGCAGCCCAGCGCCAGCGCGACTGCGATCATGATACCGAAGAAGATCGGATCCGCGATGAGCTACTCATCTGGGTAGACCCATAGCCTAAGTTCTACCAATGGCGGGAATGTCGTCGGAAAAAGCTGCAGGTCGAAGGGCAATCCCAAAGCGAGTACTGCTGACAACTGCGTGTCCATACAGCCATGACTGTCGCAATAGCAATTGGCAATCTTCAAATACCTTCGTAGGAGCAAGATGGACGGGAAGGCCTCTTTGGATGCCATCCAAGCGAGCATATCTCTGCCCTGTTTTGAACTGTTGCATGAACGGCACGCCCATACCAGGTTGTCAGCATCGTCAGGTCCGCCCCTGATTCTTGGGATGAGATGATCTACTGCTAGATTGAGCCTGCTGCCACAGTAGCAACAAGCCTGGGGAGCGGTCATCTTGATCCGCTCGTCATCGAAGAGTGAACCCATCGCTAGCTTCCCGGAAACCAGTCCGTGGTAGAGCCTGCTTCTGATCATATGGTGGAGCTGCTTGTACTCGAGAACCCCATCTTCCAAGGCGCTGTGTGCACGACCGAGGTTCGCATACGACCAGGCGATTTGCTCTCGAATGGTTCTTGGAACGGGTATCGCCATCAGACTTCTTTCGGCTCGATCAGGCGCCAGGCATCATCATCAGGTCGGCTCAGCGCTTCCGTGTAGGTAGTGAGGACGCCCGAGGTGGGTTCTTCGGCCGGTGGTCGAGAGGGTCGATGCAAGCGTCGTACTCGGCCTTCGAGAGGCGAATCCAGTCAGTGCCGGGAATGCCCCGGGAATACTGTCCCTTCTTACGGGCAGCACCGGCGTCAGGGTATGCGCAGGCCATTTTGATCCATCGTCGCTGACTAGCTGCGATCCAACGAACCTCGTCGGCAACCTCAGAGAAGTCCGCGTCTTGGCTGAAAATCACGGCAACGTCAAGGTCTTGTCGGAGGGCTTTGCCGACGACGTCCAGGGCAATGCGAATGTCAATGCCCTTTTCTTGGTTGTGGCGGGTGTCGCGGGAATAGATAAACGCCCCCTTTCGACCGACGTGGGCGAGCTTGTTTTCCCAAAAAGCCCGACGGGGGTCAGCCTTCCTTTCCGGCAAGCCTGTGTAGAACCTGACTTCGACAAGCTTCCATCCCATCGAATTGCAAACGTGAGCGGCGAGCGCGTGAGGATCGTAGTTCGGAAACGTGTAGCCAAAGCACTCTCGCGCCGTGCAAAACAGGTTCTGGCCGTCAAAGAAGACGACGGCTCGTTTGACTTTCGGTTCGGTCGCCATTTCCGTCTACCAGTAAATTTGCCTGTTGCTTTTTCGGGTTCTAGCCGTATAATGAATGTAACTGATCCCGGAACGACACTCGCAAGAGTCTCGGACCGGGTTATTTTTTGCCAGCCGAGGGCCAAGAAGTTGCTTCAGTCCTTTTGGCAAGATTGTAGACCATGCACGAGGTCAGACAGCCTGCGGGAAGGGTGCAGCTATGTCTTCGGTCGGAACGCCCTTTCGATCGCGTCAGCCATCGGCCGCAGCGTCTCGGCGGTCGCGTGACCGTACAGGTCGGCGGTCAAGCTGACCTGCTGGTGCCCAAGCAGCTTTTGGACCGCGTGGAGGTCCCCGGTCTCGGCGAGCGCGAGGGTTGCGGCGGAATGGCGGAGCTTGTGGGGCGAGACCTCGGGGATCTCCGCCTTGAGGCAGAGGGCCTTGAGGCGGTTGGGTTGGTCCCCTTTGGGAGTGCGCGAGCTTGGAGGGTTTTGCATGGGGTTCGTCCCAAGCCGGGCCGTGCACTCGAGCCTGGCGCACCCCCGACACGGGGGTGGCACGGGATTCTCTCGAACCCATACAACACCCTCCTTGCTCGCCACCATTCACCCCGGCGACTTGTCGGCGGGTCTGCTCCGGACTCGCGGCGAGCCGCTCGAATGCAAGGCGACGAGCTAGCTCGCGCACTCCCAAAGACCGAATGGAGCCTGGCGGAAGGAGGGAGATTCGAACCGCCCGCGTCCGGTTTGAGAGTGCGCTGACGCAGTCCGCGCTTTCCCACGCCGCGGAGCGGCTCCGCCGCCCTGCAAAGCGCGGACCGGGAGTCCGCGCACTCTAAAAGACCGAATGGATCCTGGCGGAGAGAGGGAGATTCGAACTCCCAAAGGGGACCGACCCGACCGGACAGGCTTACTCTTCGAGGGAATCCAATGAAACCGAAGCGCCGCTGCTGCTTGGTGGATGATTGCCAAAACGCAGGCAATCGCTCATGGGGCGAACATGGACCTCGGCATCGCGATCTCGATGGACGACGACTCCATCAACCATAAATGGCAGTATTATTGGGGTATGAGCCGATCCTTCCCGGTCCGCCTGCTGGCGCGCATCTCTTTGCTGGGTCTTCTCGCGTTCATCATCGCGTCGTGCGGTGGCGGCGGAGGAAGTGCGCCTGCGACCAACACCGTCGTGCGTTTCTCGGTGAATTGGGGCGCGCGGAGCCGCGCACTTGAGGGGCCCGGCTCGGCGCTGTCGCTGGTGCTGCGCATCACCGGGGCGGGCGTGCCCTCCGGCGATTTCGTGTTCACGGGCAACCGCGACGCGAACGCGGCCGCGCACACGCAGAACTTCACCACGACCGGACAGGCCAAGGCGGGTTCGCATGCCGTGGTGGCGACGTTCTACTCCGAAGCGAACGGCACCGGAAGCGTCGTGGGCACCGCCTCGGCCACGATGTCTCTGGCAACGGACGGCAACCTGTCCGGCACCATCAACACCACCGGCACGATCGCCACGGTAGCCGTCGCCTCGGGCCAGACGGTCGCGGTCGGCGAAGCGCCGATAGACCTCGTGTTCACCGCCCGAAACGGCACGGGAGGCATCGTCGCCGTCGCTCAGGGCGCCGCGGTGTGGGCCGTCGTCACCGGTGCCGACAAGATCGACTTCGTGCAGGGGCGGGCGCGCGGACTTGCCGCCGGCACCCCAACCGTCACCGCGAGCGTCGATGGCCACGTCAGCCCGGCCGTCACCGTGACCGTGACCGCAAACCCGTCGATCACCGTTTCGGTTTCGCCCCCGTCGGTGACCCTCGACCAGGGTCAGACGCTGCAGTTCACGGCGACCGTCACCGGAAGCGCCAACCAGGCCGTCACGTGGGCCATTCAGGAGGGTGCGGGGGGCGGCACCATCAGCGGCACCGGCCTCTACACCGCGCCAAACACCAGCGGCGAGTTCACCATCGTCGCCACGAGCGTCGCGGATCCCACGGCGTCGGGCACGGCGTCCGCCAGGGTCACCGCCATACCCGGCAACAAGATCTTCTACGCGCTCGGCGGAGTGGACACGGTGGAGTACCGCCAGATCAAATCGGACGGCACTGGCGACGCGCTCGTCGCCAGCTTCAGTCCGAACTTCGACGCGATCGCACCCAATCCCGCAACGCCTCAGTTCGCGTTCGCCTACACGGTAGACCCCCAGGCGACCGATCCCGTGTGGAAGTTGTACAAGAACACCACCGTGGCCCTCGCGGGAGCCACCCAACTCTCCGCGACGAACTTCCGGTTCTTCGGCACGATCCAGTTCACACCCGACGGGAGCCAAATCGTGTTTGCCGCCTCGGTAACCGACGGCGAGTTCGGCGTGTACCGCATCAACGCCGATGGCACGGGCCAGACGCGGCTCGACGATGGCGAAGAGGCCGACGTGAGCCCCGACGGCGCCAAGATCGTGTACACCAAACTCGATTCGGCGTCTGGATTCGGCGAGATCTGGACCATGAACATGGATGGGACCGGCAAGACGCGCCTGACCACCAACACGAACGAAGACTGGTATCCGCGATGGTCGAAGGACGGCACGAAGATCGTGATCTCCTCGGATCGCGGCGACGTCCAGCTGGACCTCTACACGATGAACGCGAACGGGTCCAGCCCCTTCAGGGTCACCAACTCCCCGGACGACGAGTACGGTGGGTCGTTCAACTCGGCAGGCACGCAGCTCGCCGTGGCGGTCCTTGGACTCAATGTGGACGACACCGGGCTCTACCGCGTCAACGTCGACGGCACCGGACGCGCGGTCGTGAAGTTGGCTCCGAACATAGACCTGAGCGTGTTCTGGTCTCCCGGCAGCGGCAACGGGCCGAACGCCTGGTCCGGCGGATGGGCCGGTGGCGGCAACCCACGTGGGCGGAGGCACCGGCGGTAGCGGGCTAGGCTGACGGTGGCGGGGGGGCGCCCTGGTTCCGCACGCACGCCCGCGCGTGTGGCGGCAATTGGCGCTCCCACAGGCGTACGTATTTTGCGCTCGTGTAGAACGCGTGGAGAAACGCGAGCACGAACCCGTGCATGCCGTCGAGGAACCCGCCGCGCAGCACGTACATCTTCAGGAACTGCAGTAGGCTGCGCATCACGATGAACCCCGCGCGGCCGCGCCGCCCCTCCCCATCGAGCTGCTCGGCCGCCCAAACCGCGTAGCGCATCCGCTTCTCGAAGAACTGGTCGAGCGAGTCGATACTGTAGTGGAGCATCCGCGACTTCAAGCGTCCAACACGAGCGAAGGGGACCTCGACATCGGCGTGCACCGCCAGGTCTTGATAGCGTAATTCGCGCTTGAAGAGCCGGATGACCTTGTCGTTGCTCCAGCCCCCATGCCGCATCTCCTTGCCGAGGAAGAAGTTGCGGCGGTAGATCCAATACGCGTTCTTCTCGGGCCCCGCGTCAAGCACCGCGCGCACTTCGGCCGCGAGCTCGGG
>CAYJMZ010000218.1:4852-5234 GCA_964370995.1 uncultured Fimbriimonadaceae bacterium
GCGCGGCCTGGGGGATGGCCCAGTTCTTCTGCCTGGCGGAGTTCTCGTACGCGTGCTGCACGACGCGCGCCCCACATGCCCTTGCGATTTCGGGCGTGCCGTCGTCGCTGAAGGAATCGACGACGAGGATCTCGTCCGCCCAGCGGAGGCCCTCAAGGCATTCGGCGATGTTGGCGGCCTCGTTGTAGGTCGGCACGATGGCCGTGACCCTGGTCCCCGCCTTGCCCTCCACTTCCACACTCATCCCGAAGGAGTCTGACATCACCTGACGCCTGCCGACAACGTGTGCCGAGTGCCATCACGGGCAAAGCATCTAGATGTCTGTCAAGCTCAAGAATTCGGGTTCCCGGCTCGGTCCCATTTGGGAGTGGGGGGGGGGGGG
>CAYJMZ010000219.1:0-5234 GCA_964370995.1 uncultured Fimbriimonadaceae bacterium
GTACACGCCCGCGTTGTTAACGACGGCGTGCACGGCACCGTCGCGCAGGGCCCGCTCGAAGAGCCTCGTGCCCGCCCCGGCTTGGGCAAGGTCGGCCTGGTAGAGCCCGGAACCTCGCCCGCCGATCGCCTTGCGAACCGCCTCCGCATCACCCGCATCGACCACGTAGTGCAGGGCGATGTCCCATCCCGCCTCCGCCATCCGCACTGCAATCGCCCGCCCGATTCCCCTCGAGGAACCCGTGATCAACACCCTTCGCCCATCCATCGGCACCCAGTGTACAGTGCAGACGCATCCATCGTGATTTGAGATACCATCAGGTCCGAGATATATCAAGACGTGAGGGATAGATGGCGGTGCGGTATTCTGTTGGTGCGCGCTATGTGCAACCACTAGGGGAGCCCCAAAAAGAAGGGGGCTGAGAGTTCCGCCCAATGCGGATGACCCTTAGAACCTGATCCGGCTTGGACCGGCGTAGGAAATGTGGAGCGGAAGGCTTTGATGCCGCTCTACGGAGCGACACATCGCCGCAAGGAGCCTTCATGAACGCGCTATCTAGAGTCCGCAAGGGCTTTACCCTCATCGAACTTCTCGTGGTGATCGCCATCATCGCGATTCTCGCCTCCATCCTGTTCCCGGTGTTTGGCCGCGCCAAAGAGGCCGGCAAGCAGGCGGTGTGCGTGAGCAACGCCCGGCAGATGGGCATGGGCGTGCAGATGTACCTCGGCGACTACGACGACACCTTCCCCATCCACTACGCGTACAATAGCGTGCCCCCCGCGGGCCAACCCGGCCACAAAGGGGTTGAGGTGCTGCTCGCCCCGTACGTGGGAGGGCACAGCGGCGCCGCCCCCTCCGGTCTGCCCGTCACCCCCAAGGACCCGATCTTCAAATGCCCGATGGACGCCGGCGGCCCCTACACCTCGCAGGACGTGCCCGGCGCCCGCACCTATTGGGATGCCTATGGCAGCAGCTATCGGTTTGGCAAGTGCATGTTCTCTGTGGTCGCGGGCGAGTCGAGCAGCAATAACGTGCTTGCGACGACCACGCGCATCGTGAACGCGTCCCAGATCCAGTTCCCCGCGGAGTCGCGCATCATCCGAGACGAAATGTTCGCGATCTTCGACAGTAAGAACACCACAGACGCGTGCAACATCTACGGCTACGACTGCCCCGCGCCCAACAACTACTACACCAAGTGGCACACCAACGGTGGAACCCTTATCTTCGCGGATAGCCACGCCAAACATGTGGTCGGCCGAGGGGGTTTCGACGACTCCCGAGTCAACCCCGCCGGAGACCGCTCAGGCGACCCGCATCCCACGAGCGGCACCTGGTATTGGGAGTGCGATTAGGGGGAAGAGCGTAGAGCGTAGAGCATGGAGCATGGAGCATGGAGCATGGAGCGTGGAGCGTAGAGCATGGAGCATGGAGCAGAACACACGGAGGGGATATCGGCTGGGGTTGAAACGCGTGGGTCTTAGTGCTATGATGTGGTTACTATGGCAACTGACGGGACTTCCGGGTATCGTTCTCTGAAGGTTTGGGAGAAGGCGGTGGACCTTGCCGTTGCCCTTCATAAGCGGGCCGCACTATTTCCAGAGGCCGAGAAATACGCGTTGACCTCCCAACTTCAGCGCGCCGCCTACTCCGTATCCCTCAACCTTGCGGAGGGCAACGCCATGGGCACGGCAAGAGCGAAGCGGCATGCAATTGATTTGTCACGGGGTAGCCTTGCCGAGGTAGAAACCCTCCTAACCATCTCCGACCGGCTCGGCTACATCGACTCAAGCGAGTATCTGCCGCGGTGCGAGGAAATTGGCCGCATGTTGCTCGGGTTGCGCCGATCGGTTGTTTCCCGAGCAGTCGCCAGCCACCTTGACCGATAGCGCAACTCCCCCCGATGCCCTATGCTCTATGCTCTATGCTCTATGCTCTATGCTCTACCCTCTTCCCCCCAGATGCTGCCACAAATACCGCATCACCTCGACAAATACGTGCGGACGGCTGGTGGCCTTTCCGATGCTGTGGTCGTCGCGGGGGTAGACCATTAGGTCGAAGTGCTTGTTCTTGTCGATGAGCGCTTGCATCAGCCTGGCGGTGTCTTGAAACAGCACGTTGTCGTCGAGGAGTCCGTGGACCATCAAGAGGTTGTCCTTGAGGCCGTCGGGATAGGTGATGGGGCTGGTCTTCTTGAAGATGTCCTCGTGCTCCTTGACGTTGCCAAGACGGCGGGTCGTGTACCACTCGTTGTAGGAGCGCCAGTCCGTGACGGGCGCCACCGCCACCCCCGTGTTGAACACGCCCGGCTTGGTGAGGACCACCATCTCGGTGAGAAATCCGCCGTAACTCCAGCCCCAGAGCCCCACCTTGTCCGGGCTTACGTAGCCCAGGGACGCGAGGTACTCCTTAGCAGCCACAGCCTCGTCGGCGTCGACGATCCCCATGGCGTCCTTGTAGCCGGTGTTGAACTCGCCACCGGTGCCCCAGCTCGCTCGAAAGTCGACCTGAAGCACCACGAAACCGAGCTCCATGGCCGCGTAGTTCTCGAAAAAGCCGTTCCACGCGCGCTTGGCACTGTTGGCATACATGTTTGACAGGAACGCGGGGTGCTTCTTCGTCTTGTCCAGGTTCGGTGGCTCGATGAGCAAGCCATGGATCGTTGCCCCGTCCTTGGCCTTGAAGGTCACGTCGCGCATAGTGGCCCATTTGATCTTGTCGAATTCAGCGGGCTGGCTGTGCGTCAGGCGCTTGACTTCGGGCTCGATCGAGTAAAGCTCCCAAGGAACGGTGCGGCTGCTCACCATCGTCGCGATCCGCTTGCCGTCGTCGCTGAACAGGGGCGAGGCGGTATCGTCGAAGTTCTTCGAGGTCGCCATGCCGTCTTCGAGCGGAATCGTGGTTTTGGGCGCGCCTCCCCCCGGCTCGATGATCACGATCTCGGACACGAGCGGGCCGCGGTTCATCGTCGTCAGCAGCAGCCGATCCGAGTCCTTCGGCCGCGCAAGCGACACGACGTCGCCGGTTCCCTCGTACACCTTCTCAAGGGTGCCCGACTCCCCGATCTTCACGATGTGCCGCAAGCCGAACTTGCCGTCGGCGATGTCGGTTCCCAACACCACGGATGTGCTGTCGCGCGTCCATACGATCGGCCGCCAGTCCGAAATGTAGTTCTTGGGTGCCTGCTCGTGGTACAGCTTGGTGGTCCATCCGAACTTCATCGGAATCACGCTGATGGAGAACTCCTGGAAATCTTGGGAGATCCATCCGATGGCGAGCTTCGAGTTGTCGGGCGACCACGCGACGTCCTTGACCCAAAGGTAGCTCGGCAGGTCCTTGACCCAGGTGATGAGCCCGCCGTCGATGCCCACCAATCCGATCTGGCTGTTGACGCTTTGCTCCCCCGACCACATGCGGCGGATGTTCACGACCTCCGCGCGGTCCTTGCTGAAGTCCATCATCACGTGCCGGCCCATCTTGCTGTCGTCCGACCACGTCACGGCGACTCGCTTGCCGTCCGGCGAGGGGTAGAAACCATCGATGGAGGTGTTGGGCTTCGAGATGAACGTGAGTTGTTTGATTCTGCCGCTGGAGCGCTCCATTCGGAACAGGTTGTTGCTGGAGAGGTAGAGCAGGAACTTGCCGTCGGGTGAGTACGTCGCGCCTCCCAAAGACAGCCCCCCATCCGCCGGCGTTGCGAGTTGCGAGCCATCGGGAGCCACGGTCCACGTGCGCCCTTTGTAGTTGAACAAGACCTCCTTCGAGTCGGGCGCCCACTGGAAGCCCGAAATCCCGCCGTCGTAGAGCTTCTCCTCCTCCTTCTCCCTGTCCGCACGCGTGTCGTCCTGCCGCGGCAACGCCTCGATCTTGTCGGCCTCCACGATGCGGCGCTTGTTTCCGCCCGGGTAGTCCATCACCCACACGTCGAGCTTCCGCTGGCCCGTCTCGTTCCAACCAAACACGATGAAGCGCCCATCGGGGGACATCGTGGCGCCCGCGGGGCTTCGACCGTTGATCAGCGGGTACTGGTAGAACCGCTCGAGCGGAATCTCCGCCTTGGGCAGAGGCTGGGCGAACGCGCTGGTCGTCGCGAGCGCAAGGAGAACGGCAAGGGTCGTCTTCACACCCGCGGGTTTACCCCCATTGTGAGTGCGCGAGTCAGCCCGACATTCCCCGCAAGTCGTCCAAACTCAGCCGCCCCGTGTACACGGCCATTCCCAGGGCCACATCCACCCCTATCGCCTGGAGCGCCAGCACCTCTTCGAGCGTTGCGACGCCACCCGCCGCCGTGATCGCCAGGGGCGTCGCCTCGCGCAGGCGGGCAAACCAATCTAGGTCGGTTCCCTGCATCGTGCCCTCGCGGTCCACAAACGTGCACAGCAGACCCGCGCAGAAGGGCTCGAGGTCGGCGGCGACCTCTTCTGCCCGTAGCCCGGTGCCGGCAGTCCAGCCGCGCACGACCACTTCCCCGCCTTTCGAATCCAGAGCCACGATTACGCGTTCGCGGCCCACCGCTACCACCATCGCCTCCAGAAACGCAACGTCCAGCCCTCCTTCCCGAAATGCTGCCGTGCCCACAATCACCTTCGCGGCACCCCCGTCCACGAGCGCTCGGGCACGCGCCACGGTACGAATCCCACCGCCCACTCGCAGCACGGCTTTTCCCGCCAGATCCTCCACGATCGCCGAGTTGTCGCCTTGTCCCAGGGCCGCATCGAGGTCGATGACCTGGACCTCCGAAAAGCCCTCGAAGCGCCTCAGCATCTCGTCGGGCGAGGGACCCTCAAGAGCCTTGTCGCGCCCGTGCACGAGTTGTACGACTCTGCCACCCATCAGGTCGATACAGGGGATGATCATCCGCGCACGGCTACCCCGGCCTTGGCCAATTCGACCTTGAGGGAGCCCACGGTGTACTCCCCGTCGTGGAAGATGGAGGCCGCCAATGCCGCATCGGCCCGCCCCTCGCCGAACACCTTGACAAAGTCCGCAGGCGAGCCGGCCCCGCCGCTCGCGATCACCGGCACGGACACCGCCAGACTGACAGCGTGTGTCAGCGCCAGATCGAAGCCCGCCCTGACTCCGTCTGCGTCCATCGAGGTCAGCAAGAGCTCCCCCGCGCCTCGACGAACGCCCTCGCGCACCCACTCCAGCACGTCGCGGCCGGTGTCCGTTCGCCCTCCGTGCGAAAAGGCGTTCCAGTACCGGGGATCGGGGATCAGGGATCGGGGATCGGG
>CAYJMZ010000220.1:0-5187 GCA_964370995.1 uncultured Fimbriimonadaceae bacterium
CGCCCCCCCCCCCCCCCGCCCCCCCCCCCCCCCCCCCCGGCGCGCGCCCCCCCCCCCCCCCCCCCCCCCCCCCACTCCAAATGGGACCGAGCCGGGAACCCGAATTCTAAAGCTTGACGGACATCTAGGAGTTGTTTCATGAACGGCGCAAACCCTCAACCCGCTTGCTTCATCCGGCCATTGGCGGCGCGAGTCCAATCCCTTCTGGATGCCGGCGCGGGGAAGTCCACGGTGGCGGCCCGCCTCGCCGAGAGGGAAGCCCCCGCGTTTCTGAATGCTTGGCATGCCCGCTGGGACGCCGCCGAGGAGCACTACTTCACGCACATGCGCCCCGCGGGGAGCTTCGATCTCGTGCTGAGGGGGGACGCCGAGGCATGCTGACCGTCCTTCGCGACGCGCCCGCGCCCATCCATCCACAGTTCGCCGAATGAGCAGGATTCGACAAGTGGGCCCGTGAAGGGACGGCACATACTTTCGAACAGATCCGACTCGCCCTCCGGCGGTTGGAAGGAGACAAACACGATGTCGATCCAAGCAAAGAACGTCAACCATCCGGGCTATCAGGAGCCCCTCAACGAGCAGAAGTACACGCTGATCCGCGACGCGATTCTCGCGGTCCTGCCTGCGAGCGCCGGCATCACCTTCGGGGAGTTGGAGGATGCGGTGATGGCCCACCTGAAGGTCACCGAGGCGCCGATGGAGCTGTTTCCGAAGCCCGGCTCGGTGCGCTGGTACACGAAGGTCGTGCAGTTGGACCTGGAAGCGCGCAAGCTGATCGAGCGCGTCCCGGGCCAAAGCCCGCTGAGACTGCGCAAGACCGTGTAATCTTTCGGCCGGACAATGGCCATCGATCTCAACGCCCTCTGGGACTTCGGCAAGCCCGCCGTCAGCGAGCAACGCTTTCGGGCCGCGCTTGCGGGGGCTTCGGCCGAAGACACCCTGATCCTGCAAACGCAGATCGCGCGCACCCACGGCATCCGCCGCGATTTTGGGCGCGCCCAGGAGATCCTCGCTTCGATCCAGGACCAGGCGTTGTCCGCGTCCCCGGAGGCCCGGGTGCGCTACCTCCTGGAACTCGGGCGCACGTTTGCGTCCGCCACGCATCCCGCCGAAACCCAAACAGTCGAGGCGCTAGAGGCGGCACGAACGCTGTTTCTGCGAGCCTTTGGCGCCGCGCAGGCGAGCGATCTGGATGCCCTGGCCATCGACGCCCTGCACATGATGGCGTTCGTGGACAAGGAACCCGTCGACCAACTCGCGTGGGATATGAAAGCGCTCGCGCATTCGGAGGACTCGTCGCAGCCGGACGCGAAGGCGTGGGAGGGCTCCCTCCGAAACAACGTCGGGTACGCGCTGCACCTCATGGGCCGCTACGAGGAGGCTATCGAGCAGTTCGTCCACTCCCTGATGGCCCACCAGCGGGCAGGCAAGCCGAGAAGCGTGCGCGTCGCCCAGTGGATGATCGCGTGGACGTACCGAGCCCAGGAGCGGTACCCGGAGGCCCTGGAGATCCAACTCCGACTGGAGCGCGAGTGGGATGAAACCGGCGAGCCCGACCCCTTCGTGTACGAAGAGCTGGCGCATCTCTACCGGGCGCTGGGGGACGTCGAGCGCGCGGAATACTACGCGGAGAAGCGCCGTGGTTTAGAGCCGCGATGACGCCTCTTGGGCGTTGATTCTCACATTTTCATGCAAAATGCATGTGACTCAAGAGTGAGGAGGAGCGAGAGGGTCTGATGTGGCTGTGTCCCCATTGCGGCGAGGAGATCGAAGAGCAGTTCGACCAATGTTGGAAGTGCGGAACTGCGCGCAGCGGCTCCCCCAATCCTTCCTTTCGAACCGATCCCGACCTACCGGCCGGCGGGAACCGGTCGGCCGATGCCGACTTGTCGACAAGCGAGGCAATCGCTGAGATTCTTCGGCTTCAGCGCGAGCAGACAGAATCGCTGGCCGTTACCCGCACCAGAGTGGGCTGCCTGTTTGCGTGGATGGTTTTGGGCATCGTCTTGGGCGTGTTGTATGTCTTCTTGGTTCTGTCGGCCGGGCCCCCGTACCCTCGCTAAGGGCTGTCGGGGCAGTGGGCCCGTACTTGCAGAACGACACCCGCGCCCGGGGGGACGGGCGGGGTGCCGGGTTACAAGTTGGGGGAACCAGGCCCCAGCGGGTCTAGTGCTTGGCCCTGACCTTCTGGAAGTAGTAGTACTTCTTGCCCTTCTTCCACTTCGTCATGCGCTGGTACTTCACGCCGTCCCGATAGAACGAGGTGCGGCTGAAGTAGGCGGCCCGCGTATGGGCGAGCTGGTTCTGACTCTTGCGGTCCTGTTCGTAGCGGTTCGCGGAGTACAGCGCACCGGCAGCGCCGACGAACGTGAGCGTCGAGTCGTTGTTCAGCAGACCCAGAACTGCGACCGCGCCCGATGCAAGGGCGATGTTGCGCCATTCGTTCTTCATCTTCTGCCGCTGGGTCAGCGCCCTCTGGAGATCGCCCAAGTTCTGGGCTCGTGCCGTGGTCGGAATCGCTACTCCCGCAGCAAAAACCCCAAGGGCCACGAGATGCATCACTAGTTTCTTTCCGTTAATCATGAGTTGTTACCTCTGCGTGTTAGACGCCTGGGGTTCCTCAGCGCCCAAAAGAGGGTTGTTGGAAGGGCCCGATGGCGGTTCTCAGATACGAATGCCCCGCGCCAAGAGACCTACCGCCGGGTCGTGAGCAACCTCATGCGATTAGCTCACAACTCGAGCACGAGCCGCATCCCCGCGTCTACCTGTGCCATGAGCTGGGTTGTGATTTGACCCGCGCGCGCGGAGAGAAACTCCTGATCGAGGGTCACCAGTTGGGTGACGTTGGCGACCGAGTCCTTCGGCAAGCCCGTGCTGGAGGCGTTGAGCAACACATTGCCCGGCGCGTCCAAGAGGTGCATGTTCGACGTGAGGATCACCGCCAGCACCGTAGGCAGGCGACTCCTGTTGAAGGCGTCGGACTGGACGATGAGCACGGGTCGCCGATACCCGGGCTCCGAGCCCCTTGGACTGGCCATTTCCGCCCACCAGACCTCGCGCCGCTGGACTACCATTCCGACGTTTCGATGCTGCGTGCCTGCGCTTCGCAAACTGCGGATTCCAGGTGGGCAGGGCCGGTGGAATAGACCTGGTTCAACCGAGCCGTCACCTTCCGCCCCCGATGCTTGGCCACGTACTCCTCAAGCGCGCGCGCGTACAGCTCGCTGCGGCTGAGCCCAAGGCGTTTGGCCAACTTGTCCGCCGACTTGAAGAGCACGTCCGGCAGGGAAATCGCCGTCTTCATACTTTGTTTATACCTCAGTATGACGAGGGCTCCATCAGTGTTCATCCGCGGTTCGTTCCGGAATGGCAACCACGGATGGGCGCGGATGGACACGGATGGGACTCAGTCCTGCTCGCGAGGCTTGCGGTAGTTCACCTTCATCGCGCCAAGCCTTGCGAGGTGCCCTCCCTTGAGCCGCGCGAGGAAGCCGGGGTACGAGCGCTGGGCTTGGGGCGACCACACGACTTCGGCGAGCGCGCAGATGCGGGGGAAGCCCATGAACTCGGCTTGGGCGGGTGTGGGGATGTACTCGGTCCAGATCTGGCCCTGGGCGCCCAGCACGTGCGCGGCCTCCTCGTCGGTGAACCCGCCGGGGATGGGGTCGAATTCGTACACCTTCTCCAACGGGAGGAACCCGCCGATGGCCAGGGGCTCTTTCTCGGTGGGGTGCCCCTGATAGAAGTCGAAGTAGAGGTGGCTGGTGGGGGCCATCACGACGTCGTGGCCGGCCTTGGCGGCGGTGATCCCGCCCTCCACGCCGCGCCACGACATCACGGTCGCGCCGGGCGCCAGGCCGCCTTCGAGGATCTCGTCCCATCCGATGAGCCGCCGTCCGTGGTCTGCCAGCCACTTGTCCATCTGCGTCACGAACCACGATTGCATCTCGTGCTCGTCCTTGAGCCCCAGCGCCTTGATCTTCGCCTGCACGCGCTCGCTGGCCTGCCACTGCGTTTTCGGGCACTCGTCGCCGCCGATGTGGATGAACTTGGAGGGGAACAGCGACAGCACCTCGCCAAGCACGTTCTGCAGAAACTCGATGGTCGAATCCTCGGTGTTGTACACGTTGGGGTTCACGCCCCAGGTGGTCATCACCTTGAGTTGCTGGCCCGTGTTGCCGAGTTCTGGATATGCGGCGATGGCGGCCTGCGAATGCCCCGGCATCTCGATTTCAGGCACCACGTTCACGTGCCGCGCGGCGGCGTACGCCACCACTTCGCGGATCTCGTCCTGCGTGTAGAACCCGCCGTGCCGCTTGCCGTCGTACTTCGGCTCCTTGGCGCCGTAGCTGCCCACGAGGGTCTCGTCGCGCCACGCGCCGACCTCGGTGAGCTTGGGATAGCGCTTGATCTCGATGCGCCAACCCTGGTCCTCGGTGAGGTGCCAGTGGAACGAGTTCATTTTGTGCAGTGCGATCAGGTCGATGAACCGCATCACGAACGCCTTGGGCATGAAGTGCCGCGACGCATCGAGCATCGCCCCGCGCCACTTAAAGCGCGGCTGGTCCTTGATGCGCGCACACGGAATGCCCACCGGCCCCGTGGCCCTGGTGCCGAACGTGGCCGCGGGCATCAGTTGGCGCAGAGTCTGGCACCCGTAGAACAGCCCCGCGGGTGCGGCGGCGTGGATGCGGATCGTGAAGGGCGAAACCTCGAGGTGGTACCCCTCGTCCCCGATCGTGCCCTTGAGGCTCGGGTCGATGCGAAGCAGGATCGTGCCGTTGCGGGACACCTCGCCGCGCTCCACCCGCAGCTTCAGGCCCGTGCCGGGCGCGATCTGCTCCGCGAACAGCCGCGCCGTGGAAAGCGCCGCCTCGCCAGCCAGCAGCACCGTGTCGGCATCCAGCTTGAACGCCCCAAGGCCCGGCACCACCGACACCGGTGCAGGAACGAGATTGAAGGTGGATAGAGTGGCCATGGCGATCGCGGAGAGCATGGCAGGTGTTTACCACCTCGGCCAGCATTATTAGAGTGCGCGAACGAAGTTCGCGCTTTCGAGTGCGGCGGAGCCGCTCCCCAGGCCTGGCCAGAGGCCGCTCCGCGGGGTGGGAAAGCGCGGATCGGGAATCTGCGCACTCTAAAATGGGGGGAGGCAGTATTTTAGAGTGCGCGAACTCCCGTTCGCGC
>CAYJMZ010000221.1:0-5147 GCA_964370995.1 uncultured Fimbriimonadaceae bacterium
CAAACGCGGCCCTGGATGCCCTCAAACCTCAACCCACACCAAATAGCGAGGAGCCAGAATGGCGTTGATTGGTGGTTTCTGGAGCCCCTCACCCCTTTCCCCTCTCCCCTGGGCGGGGCGAGGGGGAGGCTTGCGGCACGCTTGAAACCCGCCTATCTCGCCGCCGCTCGGGCGCATGCGCTTCTCAAGACGGTCGATCTGTTCGTTCTACTGAGATGTGGCGCCCTTTCAACCGATGATGACAACAGGCGTTGCTCAAGGGCGTCTGGGTTGTTATGGGAGCGCAAGAGGCAGTCTTCTTACATACGCGGGTGCGGCTCCAGCGCCTGAGCGACGCCAAGTTCTTTGCCGGATGGGTGAAGGACTTCTCACGAGCAGACCTCGTGGTCCGCACGGCCGAGCCGCTGCCCGTGACGCCGAACGACGTGTTCATGGTGCAGGTACACGGGCATACGTCCACTGCGCTGTTCCGAGCGGTGCTCCAGCACAGATTCGAGCACGACCTCCACCTCGCGATTCCCGAGCCGGTCCGGTTCCTCACGGCCAACGAGCCCGTGCGCATTTCGGTTCAGGGGCTCACCGCGACCATCACGGCCAACGGGGAAGCGGTGGAGGCCAAGGTCGTGGACCTCAGCGCCCGCGGGGCCGGTCTCGTGACCACGTCCGAGTTCACGCGTGGAGACAAGGTCGCGGTGAGCTTCAGCACACCGCTGGGCATCGTCGAATGCACGGGCGTGGTGCGCTACACGAAGCCCGAGCCTGCAGAAGACGGCTACTTCCGTGTCGGCCTGGAGTTGGACGACCTGGGCCGCATTGAGCACGCGCGGTGGAACCGGCTGATCGAGCAGGACGCAGCCTAGCTGCCGAGCCGCTTGGACTCCTCGTCGTTCTTCTCGATGTAGTCCTTCCAGTGCTCTGGAACGTCCGTGTCCACGAAGATCGCCGTTACGGGGCACTCCGGTTCGCACAACCCGCAGTCGATGCACTCATCGGGGTTGATGAACACCATGTCGTCCCCCTCGTAAATGCAATCCACGGGGCATACGGTCATGCAGGATTTGTCTTTCACGCCGATGCACGGCTCTGTAACGACGTAGGGCAATTTTCGGGTCTCTCCTTGCCTCCCATTGTGGCATACGGGCGTGGAGCTTGCTTTTCGCAGACGTGGACGTCCGCGCCACTATGCAAGCCACCGCCCAGACAAGCCTCCCAACAACGCGTAAACGGGTCTTCGCAGACGTGGACGTCCGCGCCACTATGGCCTGACGGCGGCGAGGAAGCGTGCGGACCACCAGGCACCGGCCTCGGCGGGTGGTAGTGTGGACCGGCCATACCCCGGCGAAAGGGCGAACGTGCCCATCAGGAACACGTCTGCTACGCGCCCGACGGGATCGGGCCTGCAAACCCCGCCCTCGATCGCCTGCACGATGAGCGAGCAGATCGGCTCGTACACGAACGTGAAGTACGCGTTGAGGATGCGCTCGCCACTCTCGGGCCGCGAGAGGGACGAGGCTTCGCGCAGGGTGAGCAGCACGTCGGCCCTGGGGTCGGCCAGCAGCGCCGTTGCCAGGCCTGCAAACCGAGCGGGCAAGTCGCCAGGTTGAGCGAGGGCGCCTGCGATGCGGGCCCCAACCTCGGACAGGGACGTCTCCGCCCAAGCGACGTAGAGGCCCTCCTTGTCGCCGTAGTGGTGGTACAGCGTGGGGGCCTGAACCCCGGCGCTCTCCAGAATCTGGGCGACGCCGACCGCGGTGTACGGCGCACCGGCAAAGTGCACCCCCGCCGCCTCCAACAGCCTCTCCCGCCCGCTTACAGTTGTGCTTCCAGCCACGTTCCCCCTAGAGGTTATTCCACATGGGGGGAACGGGGCGACTCCGGGGGACTCTGGGGGGGACTCTGGGGGGAATCGGCGAGACGCCGAAGCCACCTTGGGTGCCTAGCGACTTTCGAGCAGCAGGTAGTCCAATCCGAACATCCTTGAAGGGACCGCGCGTTCGTGCTTGCCCTTGCACTCGACTCCGAAGGTGACGTCGCCTGCGGGCAGATCGAACACGCCCAGGGATTTGCGCTCCCACTTCAGAGTGGGCGAGTAGAAGTCGATCGGGCCCCCGGCGGGCTTGCCGTTGATCGTGATCTGGTGGATGCCGTAGTCGCTCGCCTTGCAGAAGTTGCCGATCACCTCGTAGCGGCCGGCTTTGGGCACTGGCACGCGGAGGGAAAGCTTGTCCCCGACCGCCACGGCCTTCCACCACAGCTGCTTGCCGGAGGAGATTTGCCAGAAGCCCTCCTGCGCCTCGGTCTCCCCGCCCGTGTGGCTCTCGATGGTGAGCGTCTCGCCCTCGATTGCCCCTTTGATGGGCACGGGCGCGGCGATCTCGGGGACGGGCAGCAGCTCGTGTCGGATGCTCCCCGGCGCGGATCCCCCCGGGGCCGAGTACCAGTATGCCGTGTGCAGGAATCCCGTCGGGCTGTCGGCCCAGTGCCAGTTCTCTAGGTCGAACCTCAGCGATTTACGGAACGGGATCTGGTCGAAGATGTGCCATCGGTTCACCACGGTGTGCCCTCGGTTGCCAGGGGTGCCCGACAGCGGCTGCCCATGATAGGGACGCTGGAACGGCTCGTTCGAACACCACGCATAGCCGTAGTAGTCCTCCGTGCCGGTTCCGAACGTGCTCGGAAACGCCTCGCCGTCCACAAACACCTTTTCGTCACCCTCGCCCCACCAGTCGGGCAAGAGGTTTGCGACGTGCAGCATGGACCCGACCCAGGCGCCCTCGCCCGTGGCGTTCAGCAGCGTCATGTCGTGATGCGGCCGTGTGGACCCGTTCTCTCCGCCCCATCCCGCGCGGAAGTAGTAGGTGCCGGCGTCGAACGGGGCCTTGCGGGCCTTGGCCTCGACAACCACGTCGACGTCGGTCGGGCCGATGTTGCTCAGAATCACGACCATGTCTTGCTTGTAGGGCATGACCCAACGACTGGTCATCGTGCCGTCTGCGGCGACTTCCAATGGGAGCGAGCGATAGGGAACGATGCCGGGAGCCGCGCCGAAGAAGTCCCCCAGAGGGCTCGCCACGAGGCCTTCGTCGTCCGCCTGGATGTTCAGCAACACGTGTCGGAGCACGTTGTGCGGCTGGGCGGGATCGGTCCACGCGGCACCGTCGGGCACGTTCGTCTTGACCCGGATGGACAGCGCAACGACCTCGCCGGGCCCCTCGGGCATGTCCAGCACTTCGGTGGCGTTGGGCGCCAGCTTCCACTCCGCCTTCGCCGTTAGGGCGCCGGCGGGCGCGGGGAGTTTCGAGGGGTCGAGGAGTTGCTCGCCGAGGCGCTTCATCAACGCGGCGTTGGCCTTGATGTCGCCGGGCGTGAACGTGGCGACGGTCGCGGGCCCGGTGTACGTGCGGTAGCCCACGTGGTAATAGAGCCTCTTGGCGCCCTCGTCGGAGTCGTCGGAGGTGATCACCAGGCTCTTGGCGTACGGGAAGGGGAAGTACAGGTCTGTCCCGCGGGAGGCCATGTACGCGAAGGGATCGCCCAGGCCCTCGAACTTGCCTGTCAGCAGGTCGGCCATCTTGGCGCTGAAGCGGGGGGTGGCCTCGCCGTCGAAGTAGAAGCGGATCGTGCCGGAGGGGTTGGCAGACCAGATGCGCACAACGGCACCGGGGCCCTTCAGGTCGGCCATCACGTTCTCGGTGCGGTCCCCGTGCTGCTCGGTGCGATCGTACTGTCCGTAGTCGGCGTTAGCGAACCACGCCTCGTCGCCGGGGGCCTTGGAGTTGCGGTCGTAGCTGCTGGCCTGGGCCATGGTGTACGTCGGCGAGGCGCGGTGGGCGAGCCGGGCAAGGTCCGTCATCTCCGGCAGGAGCGACTTGACGTTCACGTCCGGTGCCGTGAGTTGGGCGAGGGCGATGAAGGCGAGGGCGGAAATCATGGGGGTTCTCCGTGTGCGGTCGGTGGCGGTGGCAAGGGTCTGGCTCCTATTCTGCCCGAATCACTGGCGGTTTGCGCACGTCGACGCGGTGGGTGGCAGGAGTGATGCCCCCCGCATCGAATTGTGTTGATCGAGAGTCTGCAGTGCACCCACCTGTCGGCGGACCCGGTTCAAAGGCATGGATTCCACAGCCCCCAAGTCACGGACGAGTCCCATCGCGGTGCTTCAGCGGCACCAGGGGATCGTGAGTCTGGCCCTGCTGCTGGCCTTCGCCTTGGCGTTCGAGCCGCTGTTTTTCTCGCCGAGCAATCTGCGGAACGTGCTGAACCAGGTGGCCATCCCAGGCGTGCTGGCGATCGGCATGACGTACGTGATCCTGACGGGTGGGATCGACCTGAGCGCGGGGTCCCTGCTGGGTCTGCTGAATTGCATTGCGGCGACGTGGGTGCGCGATGGCGCCGGATTGGGCACGACCTCGGCGTACGTGGTGGCGATCGGGGTTGGCGTGGGCGCCCTGCAGGGGTGGGTGATCGACACGTCGCGGCTGCAGCCCTTTGTGGTGACGCTGGCGGCGATGGTCAGCCTCCGCGGCCTGGCGTACGTGTACACGGACAGCAAGAACATCTCGGGTTTGGGGGACTCGCTGAACGGACTCCAGCAGTCGGTGCTGTTGCCGGTGCCGGCGTGGATTCTGATCGTGGTGACCCTGGTGTCGGGCGCGCTGCTGACATGGACCGTGTTTGGCCGCAACGTGTACGCGATCGGCGGGAGCGAGCAGGCGTCGCATTTGGCGGGGGTGCCCGTGCGGCGCACGCGTGTGCAGGCGTACGCGCTGAACGGGCTGTGCGTGGCGATCGCCGCCCTGCTGTTCACCGCGCGCGGCAACAACGGCGACCCCGCCGCAGGCCTCGGCTACGAGCTCGACGCGATCGCGGCCGCCGTGGTGGGCGGGTGCGCGCTCATGGGCGGCGTGGGATCGGCGTGGGGCACCTTCGTGGGCACGCTGTTCATCGTGTCGCTCACGGTGTTGTTGGTGCTGCAGGGCGTGAACGACAAGGTCGCGATGGGTTGGAAGGGGCTGATCATCCTCGCGGCCGTGTACCTGCAGAACCTGGGTCGGAAGTGAAGATCGGGGATCGGGGATCGGGGATCGGGTATCGGGATTCGGGAATCGGGAATCGGGTATCGGGAATCTGGGAACGGGTGTCCGGTAAGC
>CAYJMZ010000222.1:0-5142 GCA_964370995.1 uncultured Fimbriimonadaceae bacterium
TTCTAGCCTCGACAGCTGAAGCTACCGAGGCATGAGGTCGGGGCCATTTGGACTGTATTGAGGCTAGCGCACCCTGGCCTGATGCCCAAACCACGCGACGGTGTGTGCTGGCGGCCGACGGACAACCTCGACAGCTGAAGCTGCCGAGGCATGAGGAGGGTGAGGCAATCCCAAGTCGCCTCGACAGCTGAAGCTGCCGAGGCATGAGGGGTGGGGTAGTAAAATCTGTGAAAGGACGATATAATCTACGCATGAATCGCTATCGCCGATGGAAGAACATGGGTCAACCGGGCAGCAACATCTTCGCGACGTCGACCGTTCTCGATTTCAATCGGGTGCTCGCGAGGCCCGCACTGGCGGATGCGTGTGCGTGTCACCTCGCGCTCGCCCACCTTGAGACAGACTCTCTGCTTCACTCGTTCGTGGTCATGCCGCACCACGTTCACTTTTTGTCCAAGCTGGGGCCGCGGGTCGACGCCAGCAAACTTCTCCAGAGGTTCAAGTCGTCAAGCGGCTTTCATCTGGGTCGTGAGCTGACAGACTCCGAACGGGACGGATTCTCGATGCAGATGGGGCTGAACGGGCGCGCGTTCTGGAAGGTCGGGTTTCGGTCTGTTGTGGTCGAGGACGAGGTCCCATTTGGCCAGAAGATCGACTACATCCATTTGAACCCGGTGCGAGCGGGCCTCGCCGAGAACGCACTTGCGTACCGCTGGTCGAGTTGTTGGATCCTGAACGCACTCCAGTTGGGGCCTGAAGGAACGCTTGACTTGACGTGGTTGATTCGGCAGTTTGGGGGTGCTTCTAGCCTCGACAGCTGAAGCTGCCGAGGCATGAGGTGGGTGAGGGGTGACCGCGCGCACAAGAACGCCCTCCCACATTTCTCGGGGAGGGCGATGAGAATGACCGTTCAGGGACGCAAGCTTACTTGCGGCGCCGGCGAAGCAGAGCCGCCGCGCCGAGTCCAAGCACCGCCATCGATGCAGGCTCGGGAACGGGGTTCGCCTCGAACTGAAGGTCGAGAGTGCCACCCGCGTGCCAGAAGCCGTCTCGAACGCCCGACACGTCGTTGTAGGTCTCGAAGAACTCCATGCGCAACACATTGTCGCCGTTGAGCGAAATGTTGTTCAGCGGAATGCTCGAGAACTGGATGATGCCGCCGCTGCTGAACGTGCCCGTGCCAGGCGTATTCGAACCCGCACCCGGCCTAAGCCAGATCGCGTCGGGCGAGTCGGCCGTGCTGTTGTTGAACTCGACGGCCGCTTCGGACATCCAGCTGGCGCCTTCGGCGGTGATGGTGACGTCCCAGCCAACACCCGACATCGCGAACGTGTCGTAACCCGGGAAGATCGCTCCCATATCGAGCGTGACGATGACGTTGCCAGCTGTGCCGTAGCCGTCGTAGCTGTCGACGTCGGCCGCAAACGTGTGCGTGTGCACAAGCGTCGTTGCAGAAGCGACGGACGAGACCATGGCAAGACCCAAAAGGGCAATAGTTCTATTCTTCATAAGTGATTCTCCTCTCACCGCAAAGGGTACGACACGGCCGCGCGCAATCAAACGCCATTTCTACCAGGAATCGCATCTAACGTCATGGAACCTAGTAGACCTACTTGTGTGGCTTGCAGGGACAGAAATCCACTGAAAGTTGCCGGGTCTAGGGTTCCGAGTAGTAAATCTCTAGGCTCCCCGGGGAACGGCCGGAAGGTCTGAACCCCCTCGCACCTCCGGGGGAGAGGGGGCAGGGGGTGAGGGGCTCGCGCTGATTGTGATGGCAGGGGAGGGTGCATCCCAGCCCAATGCAGGTCCGCCGGGCCCGACCTGGCGAAAGCGGACCGGGCCCCTCACCCCCCAATCCACTATGACTACGAGGTGCCGCACCCCGCCGCGTGCGCAAGAAGGGGCACAAGTAAGCCCTAAGAATCTAGCTCTTGATGCCCGTCGAGGCGATGCCTTGGATGAACTGCTTCTGCGTGAAGAAGAACAGCACAATTACGGGCGCCACTACGAGGAAAGAGGCGGCCATAAGCAGGTTCCACTGTGTGCCGCCGGCTTGGCTTTGATAGAACTGCAGCCCCAGCGACAGCGTGAACATGCGCTGGTCCTGGAGGTACAGCAGGGGGCCGAGGAAGTCGTTCCAGGTGTGCATGAAGTGGAACAGGGCCACGACCGCCAGCGCGGGCTTCGACAGGGGCATCACCACGTCCATGAAGATCCGCCACTCCGAGGCGCCGTCGATGCGGGCGGCCTCCGAGAGCTCGAAAGGGATCGTGCGCAGGAACTGCCGCAGCAGGAAGATGTTGAACGCGCTGCCGAAGAACGCGGGCACCCACAGGGGGCGGAACGTGCCGATCCAGCCCAGGTCCTTGAACAGGTCGTAGATCGGCACCATCAGCACGGGAAACGGCACCATCATCGTGGCCAGCGTGACCGCGAACGCGAAATCGCGGCCGGGCCAGCGAAGGCGCGCGAACGCGTAGGCCACCAGCGCGTTCGACATGACGGTGCCCGCGACGCCGAGGATCGCGATCAGCAGAGTGTTGCGCGCGTAGATCAGGAACGGGATGTACCCGAGCTTGTCGCTGCCGTACGTGATCGCGTCGGTGTAGTTCTTCCACTGCGGTTCGCCCGGGAGCCACGTGGGCGGGATGCGCATCGTCTCCTCGATGGGCTTGAGCGACGTCAAAACCATCCACACCAGGGGGAACAGGAACGCGCACGACAGCACGATCAGCACCGCGTGGGTGAGGCCCACCTTCACGCCCTGCGCCTGCCCTTGCGAGCGGGCCATCAGGCGCCCCCCTCGTAGTGCACGTGCTTGTCGGTGAGGCGGATGCTAAGCAGCGTCAGCACGAGGATCAGCAGGAACATGATCCAGCCCATCGCGCTGGCATAGCCCATCTTGTGGTACTTGAACGCGTTGTCGTACAGGTAGGTCGTGTAGAAGTAGGTCGAGCGCGCGGGGGCGCCGTTGGGGAACATCACGTACGGCACCGTGAAGATCTGAAGTGTGCCGATGATGCCCATCACCAGGTTGAACAGGATCACCGGCGAGATCATCGGCAGGGTCACATGGCGCGTCTTGCGCCACCCGTTTGCGCCGTCGAGTTCCGCGGCCTCGTACAGCGCCTGCGGCACGTCCTGGAGCCCGGCGAGCACGATGATCATCGCGTTGCCCACGCCCCACACGCCCATCAGCACCAGCGCGAGTTTGGACACGTTGGGGTCCGTCAGCCAGTTGGGGGCGGGCAACCCGATCGCGCGCAGGGTCTGGTTCACGAGCCCGTGCTCGCTGTTGAACATCCACAGCCACAGCACCGCCAGCGACACCATCGGCACCAGGGACGGCAGGAAGAAGATCGTGCGGTAGAAGGCGAGGCCGCGCACCTTGCTGTTCAGCAGCATCGCGAGCGACACCGCCACGATCAGCCCCAGCGGTAGGGCGAGGGCGGCGTACGTGGCCGTGTTGACCAGCGTCGTCCAGAACAGTTCGTCGCTCCACAGGCCTTGGTAGTTGGCTCCCCCGATCCACACGGGGTCCTTGAGCACCGAGTAGTCGCAGAACGAGTAGTAGAGCGATGCGAGAAGGGGGTACAGCAGAAACACGCTGAAGCCGATGAGCCACGGGGCGGCGAACAGCAACGCCACTAGTGTCGGGGACCGTTCCCGCCGCTTCACTTGGCCTCACCGCGCGCCTTGAGCCGCATCCGGTAGTCGTCGAGGCGAGGCTGCATGCGCGCCTGCACCGCGTCCAATGCCTGTTGGGGGGTCTTTCGCAGCAGTGCGATCTCGTCGAACGCGGCCCCCAGCTCCGAGCCGTACTCGGGCCAGATGCCCAATTTGGGGGGTGTGACCGCGGTCGCGCGCCGCGGCAGCTCGTCGAACAGCCGGATGTAGGGGTTCGGGTGGTTGCGCCAGAACGCTTCGCTCACGTCGCGTAGGGGCGAGTTCTTGCGCTGGCCCATGCACAGCAGCTCCATGCCCTCCTGCGACTGCACGTACCGGATGAACTCGAACGCGGCCTCGGGCTGCTTGGCGCCGCGCGGGATCACCAGCAGGTCGGCGTCCACGAAGGTCAGTCCCGCAAGGTCGGGGCGGTCGGCTGGGTGGGGAAACGCCGCGGCGCCCCAAGAGAGGTCGGGGCTGTACTTGTCGATGAAGTTGTGCATCCACACACCCTGGAGCACCATCGCCACCTTGCTGGCCAGGAACGCGTTCTGCGGGGACGCGAAGTTGCCGAAGCCGCTGCGAAAGGTCTGCAGGTCCCCCGCCCCGTATTTTCTGGAGTAGTTTTGGATCCACGTGAACGCGCGCACGTTCTCGGGGGAGTTTGCCGTGATCTTGTCCGCACCATCCCACAGGCTCCCGCCGAACACGTACCCCCATCCCCAGTTCCACCAGCCGGGCTCGGACGGCAGGAACCCCGATACCGCAACCCGTCCCTGGGCGTCTCGGCGCGTGATTCGCGCGACCATGGCGTCCATCTCCTCCAGGGTCTCGGGGGGGTGGTTGGGATCGAGGCCCGCGGCGGCGAACATCTTGCGGTTGTAGTGCAGGGCCGTCGAGGCGGGGGTGCTGGGGAGCGCGTATTGGTGCCCGTGATACGCGCCCATGTCCCAGTACGCCGCGACGTATTGGTCGCGCGCGAGCCCCGCCTGGGCGATGTACGCGTCGAGCGGCTCCAAGGCGTGGTCGTCGACGTACTGCGCGATGCTGGGAGCCGAAAGCCCGGCGATGTCCGGAGGCACCCCGCCAGCCGTGGCGAGCAACGTCTTCTCGCCGACGCCGCTGATCGAGAGCATCTGCACGTGGATGCGGTCCTGTTTGCGGTTGAACTTGGCCACGACCGCCAGCATCGCGTCCGCCTCGAATCCGGTCCATTTTTCCCAATAGGTGACCTCGATGCGGTTGCCCGGCGGCGGGGGAGCGGTGATCCGCTCGGAGACCACGACGGCGCCGAGCACGACGGTGGCCAGAATCGGCAGAGTCAAGGATCGCATGGGCAACTCATGTTACAGGAATCGGGGATCGGGGATCGGATTATCTTGAGGCCCTTTACCCCAATTACCCCGTCTCAAACCTGCTTCCTGCTTCCTGCTTCCTGCTTCCTGCTTCCTGCTTCCTGCTTCCTGATCCCTGATC